>VGRB01000003.1 GCA_016875475.1 Deltaproteobacteria bacterium | reverse complement strand
GCGCTCGGCGGCCGCAAGGCGGCCGCGCAAGGGGGGTGGCCCGCGCCCCGCAACGCGGGGCGGCGGGCAGGGGGGCGAGCCGCGCCCCCCTCCGATCGATGCCCCTGGGGCCTGCCGGGGTCCGGGGCGTGGGGTACGAATCCCGACGGGTGTCGTTCGGGACCGCCTGCCGCGCGGGCCTGGCGACAGCGCGGAATGCTCACTGACAGGATGGGTGACTGACGATGTCGCGCTATGATCGCCGCGATCCGGAGGCCGGTCGACATGGCGGACGGCACGACAGGCGGCTCCTCTCGCGCCCTGGCGTGGGTGGTCGCGGCGTCCCTCGCGGTGAACGCGGGGGTCGTGGTCGTCGCAACGGCGGCGGGCCTCGGCGCCGAGAGCCACGACTACGTCCACCACTACTTCCCGGTTGCCGAGAGCCTGGCCGACGGCCGCGGCCTCGTCGCGCCAGACGGGGAACCCGCCACGAGGACGCCGCCCGGCTACCCCGCCGTGCTGGCCGCGCTCCTCGCGACCTCGCGCGCAACCGGCGCGGGCATGCCGGAGCTGGTCTTCGCGTTCAACGCGTTCTGCGCCGTGCTCTCGTCCGTCCTCGTCCATCGTCTCGGCCTGTTGTTCGCCGGCCCGCGCGCGGCCCTCCTGGCGGCGCTGCTCTGGACGACGTACCCGCTCGGCCTCTACGCGGACGTGCTGGCCTCGACCGAGCAGCCGTTCGTTCCGGTCTTCCTGGCCGCCGTCCTCGCGCTCGCCGCAGGGCTCCGCCACGGGCGGCACGCCACGTTCGCCGCCGCCGGAGCCGCCTTCGGGGCGGCGGCGCTTGTCCGGCCGTTCGTCGCCTTCCTCCCCCCTCTCCTCGCCGTGGGGATCGCGGCTTCCGGCAGCGGCAGCCGCCGGGTCCGCGCGACCCGGGCCGTCCTGTTCCTGGCGTGCTGGCTCGCGTTCGTCGCGCCGTGGTCCGTTCACGCCTCGGCGGCCCTTCTGCGCTTCGTCCCGGTGTCGCCTCTCGGGCCGGCGGCGCTGGCGGACGGCCTGACCTTCGCGCTGGGGCCCTCCCGCGAGCCCGGACGCGCCCCGTCCCCGGAGGTCGTCGAGGTCCAGACCCGCATCCGGGCGAGGATCGACGGCGCGGCGACGGGCGGCGTGGCCGGCGCCCTGATCGACGAGCTGGCGGCGGATCCCCTTCCCGTGCTGCGCCTGGTCGCGATCAAGGCGTGCCGGGCCTGGTACGGGACGGACTCGCTCCGGTGGGACGACGTGGTCCTCGCGATCCAGGTCCCGTACCTGATCCTGGGCCTGTTCGGGCTCGTCGCCCTGTCCCGGGCGCCGCCGGCGGCGGACCGGCGCCTGGCCCTGACGCTGCTCGGCGTGATCGCGTACTTCTGGATCGTGACGACCGCGGCCCTGTCGATCGCGCGCTACACGTACCCCGTGATGCCGATCGTGATCCTGTTCGGCGCGATCGGCATCGACCGCGCGTGGCGCGGCGCCATGCTCCGCGGCCGGGGAGGTCCGTCGCAGTGCGATTCCTGCCGCTCCTGATCGCGATCCTGACGGCGTTCGCGGCCGGGTGCGCCGGCGGCCACCCCGGGGACAACGAGGTCCACGCGGCCACGAGGATGAGGATGCGCCGGCGCCCTACCCGTCCAGCCGCGCCGCCAGCGCGCGGCTCCGGCGGACGACCTCGTCCATGTTGATGTAGTCCCACTCCCCCCAGCGCCCGAGCAGGTCGATGCCGAGCCCCGCGAAGTACTCGCGCAGCACGCGCTGGTTGCGGGCGTGGCGGAGGTCGTAGACCGGGTAGCCGTACGGCTCGTTGCGGACCTCCGTCACGACCACGTCCCCGCGGCGGACGAAGCCGATCCGGTCGAGATCGGCGACGACGCGCTCGGTGACGGCGGCATCGCTCGCCACGTCCCACTCGCTGCCCGGGCGCGCGGTCACCTCGGCGATGAGCGACGAGCACCCGGGCGGGGCGTTGTGGCGCGAGAAGAACGCCATGTAGCACACGCGGTGCGGGAGCACGGTCGGATCGGGGATGTAGACCGCGCTCTTGTCGAGCAGCGACTCGTTGCAGGCGCCGACCAGCACCACCCGGACGGTGTTCCGGACCAGGCCGGCCGCGGCCGCGCGCACCTCGTCCGGCACGTCCGGCAGCCAGCCCACCGCCTTGTCGACCGGGCACGCGACGACCAGGCGTTCGTAGTGCCTCGCGGCCCCCGACGCGGTCGCGACCTCCCAGCCGTCCGGCCGCCTGCGGAGGCCCGTCACCTCGGCGCCCGTCGCCACGGCCGCCCGGTCGTGAGCCATGAAGCCCCTGACCAGCGCCTCGATCCCCCCCCGCGTCGGGTAGAGGAAGTTCAACTGGTGCACGTACCCCTCGGTCTCGATGCCGAGCGCGCTCCTGAGCACGTCCGCGAGCGGGGGCTTCGGCACGCGCTCGACCCACTCCAGGCCCATGGTCGCCAGATCGACCTTCCATATCTTCTCGTTGTACGGCAGCAGGTACTTGCCGCACAGGCCGTCGCCGAACGTGTGGAGCAGCCACTCGCGGAAGTTCGCCGGCGCCGGGTGGGGGTTCTCCAGGAACCCGAGCAGGCAGTCGAGGATCTCCTCGCGATCGAGCACGGAAAGCCCGTTCTCGAACGGGTACTTGACGAACCGGTCGCGGTAGAGGACCTGGTTCGCGCGGCGGCAGGCGTGGAGGTTGTCGCCGAGGACGCCGCGGAACGTGTCCAACACGGAGGCGTCCTTCGAGAACAGGATGTGCCCCCCCACGTCGAACGTCCAGCCTTCCGGCCCCCAGGAACGGCAAAGGCCGCCCGGCCGATCCGAGGCTTCCAGCACCTCGCTCGGCCGGCTGGTGAACCGCTGGAGGCTCACGCCCGCGAGGCCCCCGCCCAGGATCCCGATGCTCATTCGCTACCCCTTCGCGCCGCCGTGGATCCGAACCCGCACGATCCGCTTCAGCGTCCACCACGCTGACGGCAGCGGCTGCATGGTCGATGCGCCCACCCGCTCGCGGTAGTCGATCGGCACGACCTCGACCCGCCGCCCCATCGAGATCGGCCGGAGCAGCAGCTCGACCGGCAGCGCGGGGCCGGACGGGTCGCAGGCCATCTCGTCGATCAGGGACTTCCGGTACGCCCGCATCCCGCTGTGCAGGTCCTCGACCCACCGCATCATCAGCACGGACGCGAGCGCCGCGAACCCGCGGTTGGCCGCGTAGTTCAGCCAGGGCATCGCCTCCGGCTTCCGGTGCACGCGGTTCCCGTCCACGAGGGCCGCGGCCCCGGACAGCACCCGCTCCGCCATCGGCCGGATCATGGACACCGGGTACGTGTCGTCGCAGTCGAGCGTCACCACCACGTCGCCCTTCGCCGAGCGCAGCGCGAGGTCCATGGCGCGGCCGTAGCCCTGCGGCGGGAACTGGCGGATCACGCGCGCCCCGGCGGCCTCCGCGATCTCGGGCGTGCGGTCCTTCGACGAGTCCACCACCAGGACCTCGGCGTCCGGGACCGCGGCACGGATGTCCGCGATGACCTTCCCGACCGCGCCTTCCTCGTTCATGGTGATCATCGCGACGGTGATCAACTCCGGCCTCCGCTAGTGCTGGTACACGACCTTCGCGCCCTCGAACTCGAACCTCACCCACGTCGGCTGGAGCCCGAGCTTCTCCATCGCCGCAACCAGCCCCTGCTTCGACCCGGGGCAGTAGACCAGCAGGAACCCCCCGCCGCCCGCGCCGACCACCTTCCCGCCGAGCGCGCCGTTGCGACGCGCGGTCTCGTACGCCTCGTCGATCGCGGGATTCGACACGGCCGAGGACAGGCGCCGCTTGGTCTCCCAGTGCTCGTGCATCACCTCGCCGAACTCGTCGATCCGGCCCTCCTCGAACAGCCGGCGCGTGTGAAGCCCGATGTCCTTGATCCTCCCCAGCCGCGCGATGGTCGCCTCGTCCCCCTCGCGGCTCGCCTTGTCCTGGACCGACAGCACCTCGGCCGCGGAGCGCTCGATCCCGAGCCAGAACATCACCATGTTGTTCTGGAGGTCGCGCAGGTGCTCGTCCTTGATCGCGACCTTCTCGACGGTCACGGTCCCGTCGGTCGCGAACGTGTAGGCGTTGAACCCCCCGTACGCGGCCGCGTACTGGTCCTGCTTGCCGATCGGCCGCCCCGCTCGCCCGATCTCGATCCCGCACGCCGCCTCCGCGAGGTCCCGAAGCGACAGGTATTCTCGGCGATACGAGTAGAGCGCGTTCAGCATCGCGACCGTGAACGTGGACGACGTGCCGAGCCCGCAGTTCGCCGGGATGTCCGCGACCGACGCCAGCTCGATCTGCTCCGTGACGCCGGTCAGCCGGAGCCCCTCGCGGAAGATCGGGTGCTCGATCTCGTCCACCGACGAGACGATCTCGGTCTTCGAGTACGCGAGGCGGATCTCGCGGTTGAACCGGCGGTTCGCGGCGACGTGCACGTAGCGGTCGATCGCCGCGGCCATCAGGAAGCCGCCGTGCCGCCGGTAGTACGACGGCAGGTCCGTGCCCCCCCCGCCCATCGAGAGCCGGACCGGAGCGCGCGACACGATCATGGCAGCCTCCGCCGGGTCGGAATCAGAGCTTGCCGGCGCGGGCGTCCCGGAGCATCGAGACGAGCGCGTCCCGCATCGCCTCGCGCGCCGAGAACCGGTTCTTCCAGCCGAGCGCGCGGATGCGGCTGCTGTCGAGCCGCACGACCGGCACGTCGCCCTTCCACCCGCGGTTCCCCCCCGTGTACTCGTAGCGGACGCCCGTGACCCCGACCACCTCGCACGAGAGGTCGGCGATCCGGGACACGGTCAGCAGGTCCTCGGTCGCCACGTTGTAGGTCGCGAAGCCGTCCTCCTGCACGCGGTGGCACAGCCGCATCGCCGCGATCACGTCGTGAACGTGCAGGTACGACTTGTTCTGCGTCCCGTCGCCGAGGATCCGCAGGCGCGTCGGGTCCGCGAGCAGCCGCTTCACGAAGTCGAAGCCGACGCCGTGCGTCTGGTGCGGGCCGACCACGTTCGCGAACCGGAACGCGGTCGCGACGAGCCCGAACATGTGGCAGTACGAGCAGAACAGCACCTCGCCGGCGAGCTTGGACGCGCCGTACGTCGAGATCGGCCGGAGCGGCGACCAGTCCTCGTGCGCGACCGCCTCGCCGGTGTCGCCGTACAGCCCGCTGCCCGACGCGTACAGCACGCGGCGGACGCCCTCGCGTCGCATCGCCTCGGCCACGTTGTTGGTCAGGTACGTCCCCTCCCAGAAGTCCACGTCCGGCTCGGTGACCGCGCGTGCGATGTCCGGGTTCGAGGCGAAGTGATAGACCGCGTCCGCGCCCCGCATCGCCGCCTGCAGAGCGGGCAGGTCCTTCACGTCGCCGCGCACGACCGCCAGGCGCGGGTCGCCGGCGACCTCCGCGAGGTGCCACTCGCGGCCGGACGAGAAGTTGTCGAAGATGCGGACGGCCACGTCCGGGTCCTCGCCCATCACGGTCTTCACGAGGTGGCTGCCGATGAACCCGGCGCCGCCGACGACGAGGATGGTCACGGGGCGCCTCCTCCGGCTTCGGGCGGGCACAGCGCGTTCACCACGAGGTGCCCGACGACCGCCTGCCATTCCTCGGCGTGCGGCGTGATGCGGGTCGGCTCGACCACGGGGACGAGCACGCACACGTCTGACAGTCCGCGCGCGGCCCCGCCGTCGCGACTGACCACGGACAGGACCTTCGCGCCGACCCTGCGGGCGTACTCCATCGCCGCGACGAGGTTCCGCGACGTCGTGTCCGACCCCCCCCCGACCGACAGCACGAACACCGCGTCGTCCGCGTCGAGGCGCGAGGTCTCGAGCCAGCGGGCGAACACGGTCTCGAAGCCGTCGTCGTTCGTGCGCGCGGTCAGCTCGGCCACGTTGTCGGTCGGCGCGTAGGTCTCGATCCCGCCGATCTTGCGGAAGTCGTTGACGGCGTGGGACGCGTTCGCCGCGGACCCGCCGATCCCCAGCATGAACAGGCGTCCCCCGCGCGCGCGCACGGCCGCGAGGCCGGAGACCAGCGCGGTGAGCGCGTCGCGGTCGATCGTGCGGGCGATCTCGGCGACCTCGTCGAGGTAGCGGTCCACGAACGGACGAACCATGGGATCCCCCTCCGGCGCTACAGCGAGAGCCCGGACGCCGCGGCGTCGCGAGCGAACATGACCACCGTCTGGCGCGACAGGTCCACGAGGTCGGTCCCGAGCATCGCGAGCTTGTCGAGCGTCGCCGGCTGGACCGTGATGATGTCGCACCCGCACTCCTCGGCCTGGACCACGTTCAGCATCTCGCGCTGGCTGGCCCACAGCAGCTCCACGCCCGGCATGCCCGCGATCAGCTCCTTCGACGCGCGCATGATCGGCATCGGGTCCACCCCCGTGTCGGCGATGCGGCCTCCGAAGACCGACACGATCGCAATCGCGTCCGCCGGGAAGGCCGCGGCCACGCGCTCGACCTGCGCAAGCGCGAGCAGCGCGGTCACGTTCACCTTGACGCCCTCCGAGCACAGCTCGCGCACGAGCCCGCACGTGTCCTCGCCGCGCGTGTTCATGATCGGGATCTTCACGAACACGTTGTCCCCCTTGCGGCCCAGCAGCATGGCCTGCCGCCGCATCTCGGGGAGGTCGTCCGCGATGACCTCGAACGACACCGGCTTGCCCTGGCAGAGCGGCAGGACCTCGTCCATGTAGGCGAGGTAGTCCGACACGCCGGCCTTCCGCATCAGGGAAGGGTTCGTCGTGAACCCGGCGATGTGCGGCAGCGGCGCGAACCGCCGGAAGTCGTCCGGGCTGGCGCTGTCCGTGTAGAGCTTGATCCTCAAGGTCGCGAGCGTGACCATCCTCATGCCTCCCCCTGCAGAAGCCGATCCGCGAACTCCGAGAGCGTCCCGCCATTCGGGCCGACGCGCACCGCGCGGACGCCGGCGGCCTCCGCGGCGCCGATGTCCGCGTCCGAATCCCCGACCAGGAACGACGCGGCGAGGTCGATCCCGTGCTTCGCGGCCGCGGTTCCGATCAGGCCCGGCGCAGGCTTGCGGCAGGCGCACGGCCCGATCAGGCCCGCCCCGGGGCAGCGATCCGGCACGCCCGCGGGGTGGTGCGGGCAGACCAGCGAGTCGTCGATCGCGACGCCCTCCGCGGCCAGCAGGTCGCGCACCCTGTCGTCCACTCGCCACAGGTCCGGGACGGTCGCCTTCCCCTTGGTCGCGCCGGGCTGGTTCGTGACCACGATCAGCAGGTACCCGAGCGACTTCAAGCGCTTCAACGCGTCCGCCGCGCCGGGGATCAGCCGCACGTCCTCGGGGCGGAAGGGCGAATCGACCCCCTCGGCGCCGCCGCGAACCTGCTCGTTGATCGTGCCGTCGCGGTCCAGGAACACCGCCTTGCGCGGGCGCGCGGCGCGGTCCCGCACGTACGCCCGGAACGCCTCCAGCGGGCCCGGCCGCCCGATCTCCCAGAAGCGGTCGCGCAGCTCGCAGCCCGCGACGAGCCCCTCGGCGGTCGCGTCGCGCATCAGGTCGGCGAGGTCCGCCGGCGTGTTCGCCGGGATCCGCGCGACCAGGTCCCGCCTCACCACGGACACGCCGAAGTCCACGTGGCGCATCCCGGCCGGGTCCGCACGCTTGTCGTAGCGCACGAGGCGCCCGCCCTCGAACCGGGCGTTGCTCCGCTCCAGCGCGTCGTCGTTCCGGTAGAGCGACATCAGCGCGGCGCGGCCTTCCCGCTCGTGGTGCAGGTGCTCGCGGTACAGGCGCTCGTAGTCGATGTCCATGTACGAGTCGCCGTAGAGCAGGAAGAAGCGCTCGTCGAGCAGCGGCAGCGCGGCCCGGAGCGCCCCCCCGGTGCCGAGCGGCTCGGGCCCGTCGTCGCGGTAGTCGATCCGGACGCCGAGGCCGGCCCCGTCCACGAACGCCGCGCGGACCTGGTCGCCCAGGTGCCCGGTCAGGAGCAGGAACCGCCGGAGCCCCCGGCGCTTCAGCGCGTCGAGCACGATCGCGAAGAACGGCCGCCCCTCGACGTCGATCAGGGCCTTCGGCACCGTTCGCGCCGCGTCGCCGAGCCGGGTCGCGAGGCCGCCCATCAAGACCACGACCTGGACGTGCCCCGGGCCGGCGTACGGCGTCGTGGCGTCCTGCGGTCTCGTGTCTCGGGCGGTCAAGGGCTTCCCCTGCCTCCGACGAGCGGCGCGGATTGTACATCGTTTCGCGCCGACTGAAGCGGCGCGAAACCCCGCGGATGGACCTGACTCGTCCTGGCTCGCAGGTCATCCGCGGCCGCTCGGGAAACCCGGTGGCTGTCACCGAATTGTCCGGGCGCCTCCCGCGAGCGGCGCGCAGTCCGCGCCGACCGCGTCCACGAGGGCGCCGTAGCGGCCGTGGATCCCGACCGCGCGCGCGTCCGCGGGGCAGGTCGCGAGGTCCGGCGCGCCGTCCGCGCGGCCGTGCGCGGGGCCGAGCGTGCGATCCGGGCAGGCGACCCCGAGCGACGCGACGTACCGGCCGGCCGTTCCGTGTACGCCCGCGAGCGACTCGCCGGGGCACGAGAGCCGCGCGTGCGCCCCCGGGTACCCGTCGTGCCACGGCTCGCCGTACCAGGGGCCGAGGACCGCGCGCACGCCCGCCGGGTTCTCGCCGTGAGGCGCGCACACCGGCCGGACCGCATCGACCATCGAGCCGTCCCGGCCGTCGCGCGTCTTCACGTCGATCGCCGCGAGCGCGAGCCCGGGCGGGCATCGCCACGAGAACGCCGTCCCTCCCCGCCCGCCGATAGCCCTACCCGTACCCGTACCCGACCCGGCTTCCCCCGCCCCCACCATGACCCAGGCCCGAATCCCCTCCGCGAACGGGTCCTCCACCCACGACACCGGCGGCCGCCACCAGTTGACCAGCCACCGCCACGCGCACCCCGCCTCGCCGTCAGCGCGGGCCCGGGCGGCGAACCCCTCGCCGGACGCCGACATGTCCACCGCGACGAACCGGCGATCGTGCACCACGACCGGATGTCTCGCGGCGAGGCCCCGCACGAGGTCGCGCGCCGAGCCGTCGTACAGGTCGAACAGCATGACCGCGTGCCGTCCCGACGCATCCGGCGGCGCCCTGGCCGGCGCCTGTTCCACGGTCCTGACGGGCGCGTCCAGGTGGTACTCGATCTCGCGCCGGACCTCGCCCACCGACGGGTGCGCCAGGAAGGTCGCGTTGTCGCGGTGGTACGTGCGTCGCAGGTCCTTCAGCCACTCGATCTCGTCGAACCAGTCGCGGAAGCGCTCCTCCGGCTTCCCGACCGCGAGCGCCCCGGTGCGCGCGCCCCAGGCCGCGATCCGGGCGGCGAACACGACCTGCGGCACCGCCGCGAGCGCGATCAGGGCGACGGCCGCCGCGGTCCCGGCCCTCCGGTCGCGGGCCGCCTCGCGCAGCCGGACCGCCGCTTCCCACAGCACGACGCCCGACGCGATCGCGAGCGCGACCGTGCCGTGCGCGAGCCAGAACCGGTGGATGAACCCGCCCTGCCGGAAGAGGGCCGAGTTCGCGACCTGGGCGAACAGGAAGACCGCGGCGATCGCGTCCGCGCCGGTCGCGGTCCCGCGCCGGACCCGGAACGGCAGCGACGCGAGCCACGCCCCGCCGAGCGCGATCGGGACCGGGCCGTACATGTCCCACGCCCAGCGCGCGACGTACGCGAGGTAGCCCTCCGCGTGGTGCGCGGTGCGGACGCCGTACATCGACTTGAGGCTCGCGACGTCCCCGAAGGCCGAGAGTACGTACCACAGGTGCAGCGCCGCGCTCGCGGCCACGCACGCGACCGCGATCCCCGCGAGCGCGATGGCGCGGCGGCGTGCGTCGGGCCGCCTCGCCGCGGTCGCGAGCGCGAAGCAGAAGACCGCGAACGCGCTGAAGTACGCGGGCCAGTCGAGCGAGAGCGCGAGCATCATCGCGACCGCCGTGGCCGCAAGGCGGCCGCCGCCTCGGGACCCGGCGCCCGGGGACCCGGCGCCTCGGGGCCCGCCGCCTTCCGCGAGCCAACGGACCGCGAGGTACGCGAACAGGAGCGTCCAGAAGATGCACCCGTGGTCGTGGATCAGCACGTTCGCGAAGACCGCGTTCAGCGGGGCGAGTGCGAAGGCCGCGGCCGCGACCAGCGCCTGCCCGGGGCCCGCGAGACGCCGCACGACCGCGAACAGCAGGAGGAGCGTGCCCAGGCTGTAGGCCGCGGCGGTCGCGCGCAGGGCGAGCGGCGAGTCCCCGAAGGCTCCCATGGCCGCGACGTGGTGGTAGTGGATGAGCAGCGGGTGCGTCACGTAGCGGTCGGTCGGGGCCGGCGGCGCCGGGTCGGTCGAGAGCGCCATGCCGACGACGCCGTGCCGGAGCGTGTTCCTGGCCGCGATCGCGAACCCGGCCGCGTTGTAGCCGTCGTGCCCCCAGTAGAAGCCGTTCGCGATCCCGCGCAGGCAGACCGCGGCGTACAGCGCCGCGATGCAGGCGAGGGCGACGCGGACGGATTTCGGCCGGAGCGTTTCCACGGCGCGGAGGGTCGCGCGGGCGGGCGGGCGTGTCAAGGCGACGGCGTGAAGGGGACGGTCAGGGCGGACAGGCACGTCCCGTGGGTAGGGTGTCCGCTCGAGAACGTGCACACCCAGGCGATCGCCAGCCGGCCGTCGGGCAGGAACGTCGCGGCCGGGGACGCCCCCATGTCTCCCCAGCCGCCGAGGCCGTCGTGCGCAGGGCTGACGTCCCGCTCCCAGGCGACCTCGCCTGCCTCGGTGAACCCCCGCGCGCGGATCCAGCGGTGCTGCCAGGCCTCGTACGCGATCGCGAAGCCCTTCCCCGGGATCGCCGCGACGCCCGCGGTGCCGGCACCGGTGACGTACCAGGGCGCGTCCGGCACGGGCGGGACCTCGGCTACCGCGACCGGTCCCGGCGCCGAGAGGTCCACGACGGCGTGCCGGACCTGCGGCCGGACCTCCCAGGATTCCTGCGAGTCCCAGGCGACGAGGATCCGCTTTGCCCCGAGCGCGGCGAGCGACGGCCTTCCCGCCGACCGCCCGACCGGGAGTACGACCTCGGCCGAGATCGGCGCGGAGTCGTCCGCGAAGCCGCGGACCACGATCGCGGGCTTGCCGTCGGCCTGGAGGTCCGACAGCCACGCGACCGCGAACCCGCCGTCCGTCAAGGCGACCACGTCCGGCCGCTCCTGGTCGCCGGCCCAGAACTCGTTCAGCCGGACCTCCGGCGAGGACGGGTCGCCCCACGTCCCGAACGGGCGCGCATAGACGTCGTACCCGCTGCCGCCGTCGTCCCAGCCCTGCCACGCCACGAGCCCGCCGGTCGCCCGGGCCGCGACCGCCGGCGCGAGCTGGCGCGCCTGCCAGTGCTCGTTGGCCGTGCTCCGGCTGTCGACCCCGTTCGACGTGAACGTCGCCAGGAACACCCCGAAGTCGTCGCCGTCGAGCCCCCATGCGTCCCACGCCGCAATGAACCGGCCGTTGGCGAGACCCGCGACGGAGCCTCCGCCCTGCAGCTGCTCGCCGCCGGGAAGGAAGTGCCCCCCGCCGAGGGCCACCTCCGCGCCGACCTTCGTGAGCTTCGGCCCGGACAAATCGAACACCTGCGCGTACACGTTGCGCGTGTATCCGTCCGCGGTGAAGACCACGGCGAGCCGGTCGCCGGACGTCGCGATCGCCGGGTCGGCATGGTCCGACTGGGCGGCCGCGACGAAACCGCGCTTCTTGCACGCGTCGCAGCCGTCCCAGGGGAACCCGTTTCCGTCGTCGCACGCCTCCGTGCCCGTGGTCTGCCCGTCCGGGCAGCCGCCGTCGCACCCGGACGTCGGGCTCGGGATGCCCGGGTCCCCGTCGTCGCAGTCGTCTCCCGCGGTCGCGAAGTGCGGCGGCACGGGCGCGCACAGGCAGCGCTCGTCGCCGGGGTCGCCGTGGCCGTCGCCGTCGCGATCCGCGAAGCGCGGCGTGCAGCCTGGCAGCCCGTCCCCCGGGCCGTCCGTCACCCCGTCGCAGTCGTCGTCCTTGCCGTTGCAGCTTTCCGCGGCAGGGGTGCAGGGCGGCACGTCGGGGCCGGGCTCCGGCGCAGGGTCGGGCGCGAGGTCCGGCGCGGGGTCCGGCGGGACATCGGGTTCGGGCTCGGGCTCGGGTTCGGGGACGGGAGAGGGTTCGGGCGGGAGGTCCGCCGGCGTCGACTCGGGCGTCTCCGCCGGGAGGTCCGTGCCGCCGCACGGGTCGTCCCGGCCCTTGCCGGGCGCGCACGCGAGCAGGGTCGCGAGCATCGCGGTCGCGAGCACTGCGGTCGAGGCACGCCTCATCGGAGCCCCCGTGCTTGCCGGACGACAGTATACGGCACGGCCCGGGGGGGATCAACCGGGGACCGTGTTACAGTTCGCCTCGGCATGCGCGGGGACGCGCGGGTGGTCGAATCGCCCCTCGACTCCAACCGGTTCGGCTTCAAGGTCGTGCGCGGCCGGTTCGACCGCCTGGACGCGGTCGCGATCCTCGACGAGATCGACGCGCTGCGGGCGGACGTCGCGATCCTGCGCCTGCCGGCGGCGCGGCAGCCCGAGGTGGCGGGGCTCGCGTCGGCCGGGCTCCCGGTCGTCGTGGCGGACACGCTCGTGTGGTACCACGCGGACCTGTTGCGGCACGTCCCGGCCCCGCTCCGGAACGCGGACCTCGCGTTCGAGCGGTGCGGCGAGGCGCACCACGCGGACGTGGACCGGCTCGTCGAGCGCACGTTCGACGGCTACTCGAGCCACTACGCCTCGAACCCTTTCCTGCCGCGCGACGGCGTGCTGGAGGGCTACAAGGAGTGGGCGCGCGGCCACTGCCTGCCGGACGGCGACCCGTCCGGCCGCGTGGCGTGGCTGGTCCGCCGGGCCGGCGAGCCGGTCGCGTTCCTGACCTGCGCGCGACATGCCGACGAGTGCGAGGGCGTGCTGTACGGCGTGACCACGGAGGCGTCCGGCGGGGGGGTCTATGGCGACCTGATCCGCTTCTCGCAGGCCCACTTCCGCGACCGCGGCGCGCGGCTGATGAAGGTCTCGACCCAGGTCCAGAACGTCGCGGTCCAGAAGGTCTGGTCGCGGGAGGGGTTCGCGATCGCGGAGGCCCTGCTGACGTTGCACGTGAACGCGTTCCTGTCCGCGTCGGCCGTGCCCCCGGCCGAGGTGCCGCTCCCGGCCGACCTCGGCGACTCGGCCCCGGACGCCGCGCTGGTCGCGGCCGTGCGCGACGCGTGCCCGCTCGCTTCGCCGTACGTCGCGCGCCTGTCGCGGGCGACGGTGCGGCCCGGGAACGGGGCCGGTGCCCGCGTGGTCCGCGTGAGCTTCCCGGTGCTGGACGCGGGGGGGGGGCGAGCGCACGCCGTGGCCCAGGTGCGCCCGGCCGCGGGCGGTCCGCTCGACGGGGTGGCGTGGCTGGATCTGGCGGTCGCGCCCGTCTGACTCCGGCCGTCCCCGGGCGCTCCGCGCATTCCCTCAGGCTCGCGGGCGCAGCGGTCTTCCGGGAGTGACGGAGCCGCGGTCACGCCGCGCGCACACCCACCAGCACGATCTGGAACGCGAGCAGCTCGGGCCGGAGGCGCGCGATTGCCGCCTCGACGGGCTCGATCCAGCGGGCGTACGCGCGGTACGCCGGGGAGTCGATGATGGCGGCGGGGTCCGATGGTGCGCCGGCGCCGCCGTGGCCGTTCAGCACGGCCTTGATGGCCGGGAGCGCGGCCCGGACGATGCACGGGTTCAGGTCGGACGCGACCACGCGCAGGCCCGCGTCCGCGAGCAGGCGGTTCGCGGTCGCGCGCGTGAAGAAGCGCAGGTGGGTCCGGTCGAGGATCCCGGAGTCCGCGTACGTGAAGTCGCCGAGCGCCAGGCTCAGCCGCACCGGCCAGACCGCGACGTTCGGGAGCGACACGATCGCGCGCCCTTCCGGCCGTAGCAGCTCGCAGACCTTGCGCAGGAAGCCCAGCGAGTCGGGGATGTGCTCCAGCACGTCCGCGAGCACGATCGCGTCGTACCCCCCCGACCGGATCTCCGGCGGGAGCCTCGCGAAATCGGTCGCGTCCCCGCGGTGCACGAGGTCGAGTCGGGTCGCCGCGACCGCCGCGGCGTCCGGGTCCATCTCGATCCCGTGGACCGTGTTCCCGCGGCGCTTCAGCTCGGCGCCGAGCCTGCCCCGGCCGCAGCCGACGTCCAGGACCCGCTTGCCGATCCCGGCCTGCCGGAGCACGGCCAGGTTCGCGTCCTCGTAGTAGGGCTTGGCCAAGTCGAGCAGCCTCCCCGTCGTCACGACCTGCCGAAGAAGCCGCGGACCGCGCCCGCGACCTCCCGCTGCTCGGGGTCGGTCAGGCCGTGGAACAGCGGCAGCCGGACGAGGCGCCGGCTGACCGACTCGGTCACCGGCAGGCTCATCGCGCCCCACCGCTCGCGGCAGAACGCGGACTCGTGCAGGGGCACGTAGTGGAACACGGCCGTGATCCCGCGCGACCCGAGGTGCGCGATCAGCCGGTCCCGCTCCGCCTCCGTCCGCAGCAGCAGATACATCATATGGCCGTTCGGGTCCGCCTGGAAGGGGGTCACGGGGAGCCGCACCGTACCGTCGGCCTCGAGGTCCGCGAACGCCTCGCGGTACGCCGCGACCAGGGCGAGCCGGCGCTCGCGGATCGCGTCCGCGCGCTCGAGCTGGACCCACAGGACCGCCGCGGAGATCTCGGACGGCAGCCAGCTCGACCCGACGTCCACCCATCTGTACTTGTCCACCTGCCCGCGGAAGAAGCGGGAGCGGTCCGTGCCCTTCTCGCGAACGATCTCGGCGCGCTCCACCAGCGATTCGTCGTTCAGCAGGATCGCGCCGCCCTCGCCCATGGACACGTTCTTGGTCTCGTGGAAGGAGAGGCACCCGATCGCGCCGATCGTGCCGAGCGCACGTCCCCGCCAGCGCGCGTCGAACGCCTGGGCCGCGTCCTCGATGACGACGAGCCCGCGGCGCGCGGCCACGTCCAGGATCGAGTCCATCCCGCAGGCCACGCCCGCGTAGTGCACGGGCACCACGGCGCGCGTGCGCGGTCCGACGAGCGCATCGACCAGCGACTCGTCCATGCAGAGCGTGTCGGGCCGGACGTCGCAGAAGACCGGCCGCGCGCCCCGCAGCACGAACGCGTTCGCCGTGGAGACGAACGTGTACGACGGCACCACGACCTCGTCCCCGGGGCCCACGCCCGCGAGGACCGCGGCCATCTCCAGCGCGGCCGTGCCGGACGGGGTCAGCAGCGCCTTGCGGCACCCGAGCCGCCGCTCGATGAAGGCCTCGCACCGCCGCCCGAACTCGCCGTCGCCGCAGGTCCTGCCGCGCTCGTACGCCTCGCGTATGCAGTCGAGTTCGGGCCCGTAGAGGGTCTGGCGGTTGAACGGGATCACTTCGGCTACCCCCCGGGGAACGGCCGCTCGAACATCCAGGCGTTCGCGATCGCGTAGGACTCGAACGTGCCGGTGTCCATCCAGCGACCGCGCACGAAGTCGTACTCCAGCTCGCCCAGGCGGATGTACTCGTTGTTGACCGCAGTGATCTCGTACTCGCCCCGCGCGGACTTGGAGAGCCCCCGGATGACGTCCCACACGCGCGGGTCGTACAGGTACGCGCCGACCACGGCGTAGGGGCTCTTCGGCCTGTCCGGCTTCTCCTGGATCTCGACGACCTTCTTCTCGTCGAGCGCGGCGACCCCGAACTGGCTCGGCTCCGCGACCTCGCACAGCATCACGCGCGCGCCGCGACCGCCCTGGCCGTCGAGGTAGTTGCGGACGAAGAAGTCCACGGGGTTCTCGAACACGTTGTCCCCGAGCAGCACGAGCACGTTGTCCGCGCCCGCGAAGCCCTCGGCCAGCCGGAGCGCGTCCGCGATGCCGAGCGCTTCGTCCTGCACCTTGTAAGTCAGGTCGAGCCCGAACTCGCGCCCGCCGCCGAGCAGGTTCACGATGTCGCCCATGTGGCTGCTGCTGGTGACCACGAGCACCTCGCGGACCCCGCACGCGACCATGTTGCGGATCGGGTTGTGGATCATCGGCTCGCGCCCGACCGGCAGGAGGTGCTTGTTGAGCGTCTTGGTCAAAGGGTGGAGCCGTGTCCCCTTCCCCCCAGCGAGGATGACGCCCTTCAAGGTGGCCTCCGTGTCACCGCCGACCGGCGTACCACAACTCCATGAACTCCCTGTACTCCCGATCCTCCCGCAGCGTCCGCTCCCACCACGCGCGGTTCGCCACGTACCAGTCCACCGTGGCGTCGAGGCGGTCCTCGAACCTCCCCCCCGGCGTGAAGCCCATGTCTTCGCGGATGCGCGAGTCGTCGAGCGAGTACCGCCGGTCGTGACCGGGGCGGTCGGTGACGTGCCGGACGAGCGACGCCGGCTTGCCGAGGCGCGCCAGGATGCGGCCGACCGTGTCGAGGTTCTCGCGCTCGCTGCGGCCCGCCACGTTGTACGCCTCGCCGTCCGCCCCGCCGCGCAGGACCAGGTCGATCGCGTGCGCCGTGTCGTCCACGTACAGCCAGTCGCGGACCTGCCGCCCGTCGCCATAGACCGGGATCGGCTCGTCGGCGAGGGCCTTCAGGATCGTGACCGGGATGAGCTTCTCCGGGTACTGGAACGGGCCGAAGTTGTTGGAGGGACGCACGATGCTGACCGGCACCCGGTGCGTCCGGTGGTAGGCGAACGCGAGCCGGTCCGCAGCGGTCTTCGCCGCCGAGTACGGGTTGCACGGGTTGACCGCGTCGGACTCCGTGAACGACGCGCCGTCCGCCGGGCCGTAGACCTCGTCCGTCGAGACGTGGACGAAGCGGGACAGCCGCTTCGCGGCGCGGGCGGCCTCCAGCATCACGTAGGTTCCGTGCACGTCGGTCCTGAGGAACGCGTCCGCATCGACGATCGATCGGTCCACGTGCGTCTCGGCCGCGAAGTGAACGACCGCGTCGCACGCTGCGACGAGCGAGCGGGTGAGCCCGGGGTCCGTGACGTGGCCGACCACGACCGCGAGGCGCCCGGGTCCCGCGGCCAGGTCCAGGGCGGCCGCGGTCGCGTCCTCCCGCGGCACGACCCTCGCGGGCCGTCCCGCGAGCTTCCGGGCCCAGCGCTCGCGCTCGACCGCCGGCGCCTGGGGCAGGGGAACGGCCGCGCCCGCATCGAGCGCGAACTCCACGAGCCCGGCCACCGCGTGGGCCGCGGGCGTCACGACCGGCGCGTCGCCGAGCGCCTCCGCGAGGTTGTCGAGGTTGCCCGCGTACGTCAGCGCGTCGAGCACGACCGCGCGCGCGTCCGGGTCGGTCCGGAGCAGGCGGCGCACGAACGCGCAGCCGATGAACCCCGCCCCGCCCGTGACCAGGACCGTCATTGAGCGCGCTCCGCCCCGCGACGAAGGGTTTTAGCACCTCGCCGGTCCGCCCGCAATCGCGCTAGAATTCCCCCCGTCGCGCGACGGAGTCCTCCCGTGCCCGTACCCGAGCCCGAGCCCATGCCCGTGTCCGTGTCCGTGCCCGTGCCCGCCCGCACGGTCTCCGTCGTCATCCCCGTCTTCAACGCCGCGGGTTCCCTGCCGGACCTGGTCGACCGCCTCCACGCCGCGCTGGACCCGATCTGCGAAGCCCACGAGGTCATCCTGGTCAACGACGCGAGCCGCGACGCGAGCCGGACGGTCATGGACTCGCTGCTGCCCGGCCGCCCCTGGCTCAGGACGTTCGACCTCGCGCGCAACTCGGGCCAGCACGCGGCGCTGCTTTGCGGCATCCGCGCGGCGCAACACGACGTGATCGTGACCCTGGACGACGACCTCCAGCACCCCCCCGAGGAGGTCCCGAAGCTGCTCTCGCGCCTCGACGAGGGGTTCGACGTCGTGTTCGGCACGCCGGAGGACGAACGTCACAACCTGTGGCGGAAGGTCGCGTCGCGCGTGACAAAGGCGGCGCTGTCGCAGGCGATCGGCGGCGAGAACGCCCGCCACGTCAGCGCGTTCCGAGCGTTCCGGACGAAGGTGCGCGAGGCGTTCGACGGGTACCGCAGCCCGTTCGTGTCGATCGACGTGCTCCTGACGTGGGGGACCGACCGCTTCTCCGCGGTGCCGGTCCGGCACGAGCCGCGGCGCCACGGCGCGTCGAACTACACGTTCCGCTCGCTGATCCGGCACGCGATGAACATGATGACCGGGTTCTCGACGTTCCCGCTCCAGGTCGCGAGCGTGGTCGGGTTCTCGCTGGCGCTGTTCGGGGTGGGCGTGCTCGCCTGGGTCTTCGGGCGCTACCTGGTCGAGGGGGGGAGCGTGCCCGGGTTCCCGTTCCTCGCGTCGATCGTCGCGATCTTCTCGGGCGCGCAGCTCTTCGCGATCGGCGTGATCGGGGAGTACCTCGCGCGCATGCACTTCCGCATGATGGAGAAGCCGGCCTACACCGTGCGCGAGGAGCGGACGGGGGGGGGCTGACGCCCGGCGCGCCCGGCCCGTTTCATCCCGGGCGGCCGGCGGCGGCATGAACGCCGACGGCCGAGGGCGCGCCGGCCCCCGCTGCGGCCGCCCCTACTGCATCGAGTGCAGGGCGACGCGGTTGCCTTCGCAGTCCCCGAAGTGCGCCACGAACCCGTACTCGCCGATCGGGGTCCTCGGCTGGAGCACCTTGCCGCCCGTCGCCTCGACGCGGCCGAGCGCGGCGTCCAGGTCGTCCACGGTCAGGTAGACGATCGAGCCGCGGTCCGACGGGACGTAGCCGGGCCCGCACACGAGGGACCCGGGCGCGCCCTCGGCGCCGGCCTCCCAGGGGAACCACGCCATCTTGAGCGGCCCCATCTCGTTCGGGCGGAGCTTCACGCCGCACACGTGTTCGTAGAACGCGACCGCCCGCGACATGTCGCGCACCGGGATCTCGAACCAGTTGGCGACGTTGACCTTCTTCTCCATTCCCATCACCTCCGTGGCCGCGCTCCCGCGGCCGCAACCAGCAAGGCGAAACCCGCAAGGTAACCAGTGTAGGAGACGCCGCGAGGCCGGCGCGAACCGCCGGCTCGCACCTCCGCGGGGGCGCTCGGGAATCCGGCGCGAATGGCGGGCGGTCATCCGGGGTAGAATCCCCCTGCTCGCAGGAGGACGACCATGCGGCAGGTGCCGATCCCGGACCCGCGGACGGTCGCGGCGGCGCTCGTGCGCGCCCCGCTCTTCCAGCCGCTCGGCGAGGAGCGGGCCGAGCGCGTCGCGCACATGGCGACGGCGGTCCAGTACGAGCCGAAGGAGACGATCGTCCGCGAGGGCGAGCGGTCCGACGCCTTCTACGTCCTGATGAGGGGCGAGGCGGTCGTGCAGGTCGAGCCGCCGGGCGGCGGGGCCGCGAGCACGGTCGCGCACCTCGCGCAACTCGACGTCATCGGCGAGCTGGGCCTGATCCTCGGCACTCCGCGCACCGCGACCGTGGTGGCCGAGACGCAGGTGCTCGCGCTCCGGTTCGGCGAGGACGTGTTCGTCGAGCTGTTCCGGCGGATCCCGGAGTTCGGGCTCGCGGTCTGCCGCGTGCTCGCCAAGCGGGTCGCGGACGCGTCCCACCAGGTCCCGCTGGTCGCGTCCGACGTCGCCGACCCGGACCCGGACCTCGTGTCGCGGCTGCCGCTGCCGTTCCTGCAGAACCACCGCGTGCTGCCGCTCAGGCTGAAGGACGACCAGCTCGAAATGGGGTTCGTGCGGGACCCGTCCACGCAGGTGCTCGAGGCGGTCCGCCGGCTGATGCCCGGCGTCCGGATCCTCCCGGTGCGCATCCCCGCGGCCCTCGCTGACCGCGTGCTCGACGCGACCGCGCACCCCGCGCCGGCGACGACTCCTGGCGCGGCCGGAAGCGCCGCTGGCCGTCTCGATCGGCTGCTGTACCGCATGGTCCGGGAGGGCGCCTCCGATCTGCACCTGTCCGCGGGGGGGAAGCCGCGCTGGCGCGTGGACGGCCAGGTGAGCGAGGTCCCCGACGGCGAGCCCCTCGGGCCGTCCGACGTGCGCGACATGATGCGGCCCCTGTTGAACGACGACCAGAGCGCGGAGTTCGAGTCCGGGGGGGATCTGGACTTCGCGCACGGCGTGCCGGGGCTCGCCCGCTTCCGCGTGAACCTGTTCCGCGACATCCGTGGCGTGTGCGCGGTCCTGCGCCAGATCCCGGAGAAGGTCCTCCCGCTCGACAAGCTCGACCTGCCGCCGGTCGTGATGAAGCTGTGCGAGTACCCGAAGGGCCTGGTCCTGGTGACCGGTCCGACCGGCTCCGGCAAGTCCACCACGCTCGCGGCCATGATCGACGCGCTGAACAAGAAGCGCAAGGGTCACATCATCACGCTGGAGGACCCGGTCGAGTTCGTGCACGCGTCCGCGGCCTGCCTCGTGAACCAGCGCGAGGTCGGGACGCACACGAAGTCGTTCTCGCGCGCGCTGAAGTCCGCGCTCCGCGAGGACCCGGACATCGTGCTCGTCGGCGAGATGCGCGACCTCGAGACCATCTCGCTCGCGCTCGAGACCGCGAACACGGGGCACCTCGTGTTCGGGACGCTCCACACCTCGACTGCGATCAGCACGGTGGACCGCATCGTGAACCTGTTCCCGGCCGAGCAGCAGGCCCAGGTCCGCGCGACGCTCGGCGACGTGTTGAAGGGGGTGGTCTCACAGGCATTGTGCCGCCGGATCGGGGGCGGCCGGGTGGCGGCGGTCGAGGTCATGGTGGTCAACGCCGCGATCGCGAACCTGGTCCGCGAGGGCAAGACCCACCAGATCGCGAGCATCATGAGCACGGGCGGCGCGGCCGGGAACTGCTTCCTGAACGCCTCGCTGGAGCGCCTGGTCAAGTCCGGCGCGATCGAGGCCGACGAGGCGATGTCCCACGCGCTCGACAAGGCCGACATGGCGCGCCGGCTGGGGATCGCGCCGCAGCCCGCCGGGGGGTGACGGGTTCGGGCGAGTAACGCGCCGGAGAGGTCGCGCGCGCCCCCCCCTCAATCCGTCCACTTCCCCTTCCGGGCGTTCAGTTCGGCCTTGCTGATGTGCCCGTGCGGCTCCACCGCCTTCACCCCATCGACGTCGTCCGTGGACATCCCCCACTCGTTCAGCGCGGTCCGCATGAACATGAACAGGTGCGCCTCGCGCTGCGCCTCGCTCGCCTCGGAGCCGACGGGTGCCGCTACGGGGCTGCCCGGGACGCGGGGGGGCGCCGCCCGGAGGGGCGCCGCCTCCGTCTTCGGAGCCGGAGCGGGGTGCTCCGCGAGCAACGCGGGGAGCTTCGGGGTGGTCGACGGTCCCGAGGTCGGAGCGGGCCGCGCGGCGGGCGCGGACCGCGAAGCCGGTGCGGTGGATGCGGCCGGGGCCGGCGGGCGCGGCGGCGACACGATTGCCATCGGCAGGGTCCGGCGCCTGCCCGACAGCGACGACAGCCAGCGGTCCGCGTTGCGGAGCTGCCGGATCCCGGAGATAGCGATCTGCTCCTGGAGCCTCAACGCGAGCGGCGCCTGCGCGGACAGCATGCGGTCGAACAGGTCCCGGTCGAGCACGAGCACGTCCACCGGCCCCCGGCAGCGGACCGTCGCGGACCTCGGGCGTTCGTCCACCAGGGCCATCTGGCCGATGATCGCGCCCGGGGCCAGGACCGCCAGCACGATCTCGCCGCCGTCCACGCCCTTGCGCACCTCGACCGCGCCCGAGCGCAGCACGAAGCACGAGCCGCCCGGCGCGCCCTCGCGGCACACGACCCCCCCGTCGTCGAAGGACTCGCGCGGGAGCGCGCCGTCCAGGAGCGCCATCTCGGTCGCGGAGAACCCCGCCGGGGCCTGCGCCGGTCCGGGGGGCGGTCCGCCCGGCGACGGGGAGCCGGCGGCCGGGGGCGGCACCCCGAGCCCGGCCGCGAGGTCGCCGACCCGCTCGTCCGCCTCGCGCACGCGGTGCGTAACCTGCGCGATGACGACCTTGAGCACCTCGGTGAACACCGCGGGCGCCGAGGTCCGAAGCGAGTTCAGCGTGCCGCGGTCGAGCGTGATGATCGTCGAGTCCAGCGCGGCCGTGACGGTCGCGGACCGCGGCGCCGGGTCGAGGCAGGTCATCTCGCCGACCACCTGTCCCGGGCCGGCCTGGCCGATCTCGACGCTGCCGCCGCCGCGCACCCCGACCTCGATCCGGAGCATGCCCGCGAACACGATCACCATCGAGTCGCCGGGCTCGCCCTCCCTGAAGAGGACCTCGCCCTCGTTCACGATCCGGATCGGCAGCACCCCCGCGAGCAGCGCCCTCGGGTCGGGCGTGGATTCCATCGCAGCACCCCCGTGTCGGCCGCACGGATTCTACCCCGGAATCCCCCCGATGCTGCGCCCGGACCCGTCCTCGATTCGACCGGGGTTCAATCCGTCGGCAGGTCCCAGACCCTCGGGGGAGGCCTTCCCGTCGCCAGGGCGATCGCGCGCGCCGCCCGCTGCATCCGGACGATGATCCTCACCTTCTCCTCGATGGGCAGCCTCGCCAGCGCTCGCCGCGACGCCTCCCGGGCCGCCAGGCGCTCGCGCACGCGTGCGGGCAGCTCGCGCTCACCCATGGTTGAACCTCCGGCGGAAGGCCGCCCACCTCGCGCGGAGGCCGTGCCGGCCGATGACCGCGCGGAACCGGTCGCGGTCCCAGTCGGCCTGCTCGATCGCCAGGGCCAGGCGGACGTGGTCCTTCGGCCGCCCGACCTGGAGCATGATGGCCATCAAGTGCTCGATCCGCAGCACGCGGGCGCGTGTCCCGCCCACCGGGAACTCGACCGCCTCGTCCAGGCCCTCGGTCGTGAGCGGGTCGAAGACCTCCAGGAACTGCACGGGGATCCCCGCGACCACGACACACTCGCGCTCCGCGGCGAAGCCCCTCTCGTCAACGAGGAACCTGTAGATGGGGCGAAGGACGTCCGGCGACGCCGGCGCCGCCGGGAGGAGCACCAGCACGTCCAGGTCCTCCGTGGCCGTCGGCTCGATGTAGAAGTTGGCGCCCATGGCCCCGGCGATTGCGTACCGACGGACGACGCCCGCGGCTTCCAGGTCGTTCAGGACTCGGACCGTGGCTTCCAACGCGCGCGCCTCGATCGGATTCGCATCAGTGTAGCACGGTCGCCGGGACCGCGAGCCTCCCGTGCCCGTCCAAGCCCGAGCCCGTACCCGAGCCCGAACCCGAGCCCGGGCGCGGGCCACCCCCCTTGCGCGGCCGCCTTGCGGCCGCCGAGCGCTCCGCGCCTCGGCGCGGATCGCTCGACTTGCGCCCCGGCGCCGCGTCGTCTACAACCACCGTCATGAAGCGCTTGTGGGACAAGGGCGAGCCGCTCGACGACCTGGTGCTCCGGTACACCGCGGGAGAGGACCACGCGCTCGACGAGCGCCTCGTGGCCTTCGACGTGGAGGCGTCCGCGGCGCACGCGGCGATGCTGCACGCCGCGGGCTTCCTCTCGGACACGGACCACGCGGCGATCCGCGACGCGCTCCGCGAGGTCGGCGAGGCGCACGCACGGGGGGAGTGGCGCGTCTCGCCCGAGGAGGAGGACTGCCACACCGCGATCGAGAACCGGCTGGTCGCGAGGATCGGCGAGGCGGGCGGCCGGGTCCACCTCGGCCGGTCGCGGAACGACCAGGTGCTCGCGGCGGTCCGGCTGTGGCTGAAGGCGGCCGCGGCGGAACTGGCGGACCAGGCCGAGGAGGTCGCCGCGGCGCTCGACGGCCTCGCGGCGCGACAGGGCGCGCTCGCGATGCCCGGCTACACCGACGCGCAGCGCGCCATGCCGTCCACCGTCGGACTGTGGGCCGGCGCGTTCGCGGCCGAGGTGCGGGACGACGCGCAGGGGATGCGGCTCGCGCGCCGGCGGGCCGACCTGAACCCGCTCGGGTCCGCGGCGGGCTACGGCGTGCCGCTGCTGCCCCTCGATCGGGCCGCGACCACGTCGGCGCTCGGGTTCGCGGCCCCGCACGAGCCGGTCACCGCGGTCCAGCTCTCGCGCGGCAAGGCCGAGGCGTCCGCGCTGTTCGAGGCGGCCCTGCTCGCGATCGACCTCGGCCGCCTCTCCGCGGACCTCTGCCTGTTCGCGACCGCCGAGTTCGGATTCGTGCGGCTGCCGGATCGGTTCACCACGGGCTCGTCCATCATGCCCCAGAAGCGCAACCCGGACGTGTTCGAGCTGGCGCGCGGCCGCACGGCCGAGGCGGTCGCGGCCCTCCACGAGGTGCTCGGGGTCGTCTCGAAGCTGACCTCCGGCTACCACCGCGACCTCCAGGGGATCAAGAAGCCCCTGTTCCGCGGCATGGACTCCGTGCGCGACACCGCGGCCGTGATGGCCCACGCGCTGCCCGGCGTCGAGTTCGTCGCCGAGCGCCTCGCCGCCGCGATGGACGGCTCCCTGCTCGCGACCGAGCGCGCCTACGCCCTGGTCCGCGACCGCGGGATCCCGTTCCGCGAGGCCTACCGCGTGGTGAAGGACTCGCTGTAGCTCCGGCCCCGCCTCCCCACGTTTTCGGGTATCCTTCTGCCTCCGGATCGCGAGGTTGCCCGATCGTGGATCCCGCGTTCGTCATGCGCCTGCCCGGCGGCCGCTCCTGCCCGGTCTACTCGGGCGGGTACGCTCCGGCCGCGATCGTCGGGGCCTGGGACCCAGCGTGGCGCCAGGGGGTGGTGATCGGCGACAGGAACACGGCGGGCCGGTTCGGCGGCGCGATCGCCGGCGCGATCGAGCCGTTCGTCCGCAGCACCCTCGTCCTCGACTTCCCCGCGGGCGAGACGAACAAGACGCGCGAGACCAAGGCGAACCTCGAGGACGCGATGCTCGCCGCCGGCGTGGACCGGGACGCCTGCGTCGTCGCGGTCGGCGGCGGGATCGCGCTCGACGTCGCGGGCTTCGTCGCGGCGACGTACCTGCGCGGCGTCGCCCACGTCAACGTGGCCACCACCCTGCTCGCCCAGGTCGATGCGGCCATCGGCGGGAAGACCGGCGTCAACACGCCGCGCGGCAAGAACCTCGTCGGCGCGTTCCGGCAGCCGGCCGCGGTCTTCCTGGACCACGCCGCGCTCTCGTCGCTGCCCGACGCGGAATGGCGAAACGGGCTCGCCGAGGCGGTCAAGCACGCGGTGATCGCGGGCGAGGACCTGTTCGCCGAGGTCGAGGGGATCGCCGCGTCGCCGCGGTCCCTGTCCCCGAAGCTCCTGGTCCGGCTCGCCGCGGTCAAGGCGCGCGTGGTCGAGGCGGACGAGACCGAGCGGGGCCTGCGCGCGGTCCTGAACTTCGGCCACACCGCGGGCCACGCGATCGAGGCCGCCACGCGACACTCGGTCCCGCACGGCGCGGCGGTCGCCGCCGGGATGGTCGTCGAGGCGATCGTCGCGTCGCGTCTCGGTTCGTTCCCGGAGGCCTCCGTGGACCGCCTGCGCGCCGTGCTCCGGACGATCGGGCTCCCCGCTTCCCCCCCCGTGCCGTTCGCCCTCGCGGAGCCGTGGCTCGCCGCGGACAAGAAGGGCCGGGAGGGCGAGGTCCGGTGCGCCCTTCCCCGCCGCATCGGCGAGATGGAGCCGGGGGACGGCCTTTACACCGTGCCCGTGCCCGCGGCCGTGCTCGCCGACGCCTGGGAGCGCGCATGCTCTGCGTGACCGGACTCGAGCGCGCGGCCGGGCCCCTGCTGTCCCGGGTCGCGGCCGTGGCCTCGCGCCTCCCGGGCTGCATCCAGGAGGTCCGGCTCGACGCGCTCGAAGACCCCCCCGCCGAGGTGCTGCCCTCGCTCTCGCCATGGATCGGCTCGCTGATCCTCGCCGCGCGGCCGGTCCGCCAGGGGGGGCTGTGGACCGGCGACGAGGCCGCGCGCCTGGACCTCCTCCGGGCCGCGATCGCGCTCGGGCCGTTCGCGGCGGACGTGGAGGCCGACGTCGATGCCGCCATCCCGCGCGGGGGCGCGACCGCCACGCGGATCGTCAGGTCGTTCCACGATTTCAACGGCTTCCCGCCGGACATCGCGGCCCGCGCGACCGCGCTCGAGGCGGCGGGGGCCGACGTGGTCAAGGTCGCGGTCCGGGTGGATGACCCCGCGGACCTCGCGCGCCTGCTCGCGTCGCGGTCGCCCGGACGCCGCGTCCTGATCGGCATGGGCGCGGCGGGCGCGCTCTCGCGGGTCCGCTACCGCGCCTTCGGCTCGCCGTGGACCTACGTGGCCGCGTCTTCCGCGACCGCGTCCGCTCCGGGGCAGCCGTCGCTCGACGACGCGATCGACGCGGGCCTTCCCGGCTCGGCCGACCGGCCCTTCCACGCGCTGGTCGGCGGTCCGGTCGTCGCGCGCTCGCCCGGTCCCCGGGTCTATGGCCGCCTGTTCCGGAAGCGCGGCATCGAGGCTTCCCCGAGGCCGCGCGAGACGTTCGACCTGCTGGCCGCGCTCGGGGCCGCGGGGATCGCCGTGACCATGCCGCACAAGGAGGCCGCGCTCGCGCACGGCGAGCCGGACGCGGAGGCCGCGCGGGTCGGCGCCGCGAACACGCTCAAGGTCGACGGGACGCGCTTCCTCGCGACGAACACGGACGTGGCGGGCGTGAGGGAGCCGCTCGCCGCGGTTCTCGGCACGCGGCGCGGCCGGGCGCTGGTCTTCGGCGCGGGGGGCGCCGCGTCGGCCGCGATCGCGGCCTGCCGGGACCTCGGCCTGGACGTGGTCGTGGCGGCGCGGAAACCGGTCGCGGGTCTCGAATCGGTGCCCTGGGACCGCCGCGACCGCGCGGCCGCGGACGTGATCGTGAACGCGACGCCGGACGCCTCGTGGCCGTTCGACGCGCCTCCCGGGGCTGCCGTGGTGTTCGACCTGGCGATGGCCGACGGCCCGTCGGAGCTGCTTTCGCGGGCCCGGGCCGCGGGCGCGGTCGTGCTCGGTCCCCACGCGATGTGGGTGCACCAGGGCGCCGCCCAGATGACGTTCCTGCTCGGCGAGCCCGTCTCGCCCGCGGAGCTGTCGGAGTTGTTGGCATGACCGTGACCCTGAAGGCGCCGGGCTCCAAGAGCATCACGCAGCGGGCCCTGATGCTGGCCGCGCTCGGCGAGCGGCCGGCGCGGGTGAGGGGCGCGCTCGCGTGCGACGACTCGGCCCGGCTGACCGACCTGCTGCGCGCGATCGGCACGCGCGTCGAATGGGACGCGGACCAGGTCCTCGTCACCCCGGGCCCGCTCGCGGCCGGCGGCGCGCCGGTCTGGTGCGGGAACGCGGGCACGGCGGTGCGCTTCGGCGCGGCGCTCTCGCTGGTCGCCCGGGGCACGATCACGCTGGACGGCGACGCGCGGATGCGGGAGCGGCCGCTCAACCCGCTCGGCGAGGCGCTCGAGTCGCTCGGCGTCGGCGTGCGGTGGCTCCGCCGCGCGGGGTTCCCGCCGGTCGCGCTGACCGGTGGGGGGGCGATCCGGGGCGAGGTCGACATCGACTCGTCGCTCTCGAGCCAGTTCGCGAGCGGCCTCCTGATGGTCGCGCCGCGGCTGCCCGCCGGGCTGCGCATCAGGCTCGTCGGCCGGGTCGTGTCCGAGCCCTATCTCGACATGACGGCCAGGATGATGGCGTCGGCGGGGGCCGCGGCGGATCGGCCCGACGGCCGCACCTTCGTCGTGCGCCCCGGACGGTACGCGTGGGCCGGCGACGCGGTCGTGGTCGAGCCCGACTGGTCCGGGGCCGCGCTGCTGTTCGCGGCGGGCCGCGCCGCCGGCGTGGAGGTCGCGCTGCCGGGCCTGCCGCCGCCGGGCGAGTCGCTCCAGGGGGACTCGCGGTTCGCGGGCATGCTCGCCGAGCTGGACCTGCCGCGGCCGCACGCGTTCGACCTCGCGGACTGCCCGGACCTGCTGCCGCCGCTCGCGGCGAGCGCCCTGCTCGCGTCCCACGCGACGCGGATCGACGGCGCGGCGCACACGAGGATCAAGGAGTCCGACCGGATCGCCGTGCTGGTGCGCGGGTTCCGGGCGCTCGGAGCGAGGATCGTCGAGCACACGGACGGGATGGAGGTCCTGCCGCTGGCCGACCGGATCCCGCGCAATGTCGCGCTGGACCCGGCCGGCGACCACCGCATGGCCATGGCGTTCGCGGCCGTGTCGCTCGCGATCCCTGGCGTCAGCGTGCAGGATCCCGGGTGCGTCGCGAAGTCGTTCCCGGCCTTCTGGGACGCGATCGACGCGATCCGGGCCGCGGCCGACGGGCCGGGTTGAGGATTTGCCCGCCGCGCGTCCTCGGGCCGCGGCGTTGACGCCGCCGCGGCCCGCCGGGGGTGAATCGGACGGACGCGCGGCGGGGGGGAGACCCATGTCCGCGAACTCCTTCGGCGACTGCTTCCGCGTGACCACGTTCGGCGAGAGCCACGGCCCGGCGCTCGGCGTGGTGGTGGACGGGGTCATGCCGGGCGTGCCGGTGGACCTGGACGCGCTCCGGGCCGAGGTCGCGCGGAGGCGGCCCGGGCAGAGCGCCGTGTCGACCGGGCGTCGCGAGGCCGACGAGGTCGAGGTGCTCTCGGGCATCTTCGAGGGCCGCACCACGGGCGCGCCGATCGCGCTGCTGGTCCGGAACCGCGACCAGCGGAGCGCGGACTACGAGGCGCTGAAGGACGTGTTCCGGCCGGGCCACGCGGACTGGACGTGGGGGGCCAAGTTCGGCGTGAGGGACTGGCGCGGGGGGGGCAGGACGTCGGGACGCGAGACCGTGGCCCGGGTCGCGGCGGGCGCGATCGCGAAGCAGGTGCTCGCGGCGCGGGGCGCGCGCGTGACCGGACACGTTGTCCGGATAGGGGACGTGGAGGCGGCGCGGTTCGACCCGGCGGAGATCGAGCGGAACGCGGTCCGGTGCGCGGACCCGGAGGCGGCGGCGCGCATGGAGGCCGCGGTGCTCGACGCCAAGGCGGCGGGCGACTCGCTCGGCGGGGTGGTGGAGGTCGTGGCGGAGGGCGTGCCCGCGGGTTGGGGCGACCCGGTCTTCGGCAAGCTCGACGCGCTGCTCGGGGCGGCGCTCCTGTCGATCGGCGCGGTCAAGGCGGTCGAGTTCGGGGCCGGGTTCGCCCTCGCGGGCATGCGGGGTTCGGCGTCGAACGACGCGCTTGTGGCGGGGGGGTTCGAGACGAACCGGATGGGCGGCCTGCTCGGCGGGATCTCGACCGGCCAGCCGATCGTCGCGCGGGTCGCGGTCAAGCCGACCTCGTCGATCGCGCTGCCCCAGCGCACCGTGAACGCGGCGGGCGAGGGGGTGACGATCTCGGTGCCGGGCCGACACGACCCGTGCATCGCGCCCAGGCTCGTGCCCGTGGCCGAGGCGATGGTCGCGATCGTGCTGTGCGACGCGGCGCTGCGCCAGTCCGCGATCGCGGGGGCGGCCGCGGATCCCGGCGCTTGGGAGGCCGAGATCGCGTATCGCGACGCGGAGCTGCTCCGCGCGGTCGCGGCGCGGGCCGAGGTCGCGAGGGCCGCGGGCGCACGGCCGTCCGGCGAGGCGGCCGAGCGGATCGCCGCGGCGAGGCGCGAGGCGGCGGAGCGGCTCGGGGTGGACGCGACCGTCGCGGACGCGGTGTTCGGCGCACTGGAGGAGAAGCGATGATCATCGTCTTGAAGCCCGGCACGTCGAAGGAGGACTGCGACCGGATCCTCGACCAGATCGCGGCCACGGGACTGAAGCCGCTCTACCTGCCCGGCACCGAGCGGACGGTGCTCGGCGCGATCGGCGACGAGCGGGTGCTCGCGGGACTCCACCTGGAGGGCAACCCGCACGTCGAGACGGTCACGCCGATCCTGTCGCCGTACAAGCTCGTCAGCCGCGAGCTGCACCCGCACGACACCGTGGTGCCGCTCGGGCCCGGAGCGCGGATCGGGTCGGACCGGTTCGTGGTGGTCGCGGGGCCGTGCGCGGTCGAGAGCCGCGAGCAGCTCGACGCGACCGCGGAGCGCGTGAAGGAGGCCGGCGCCTCGGTGCTGCGCGGGGGCGCGTTCAAGCCCCGGACCAGCCCCTACAGCTTCCAGGGGCTCGGCCGCGACGGGCTCGCCCTCTTGTCCGAGGTCGGCCGCCGGCGCGGGCTCCCGGTGGTGACCGAGGTGGTGGACGTGTCCGACCTCGACGCGGTGGTCGAGCACGCGGACATGATCCAGGTCGGCGCGCGCAACATGCAGAACTTCCGGCTGCTCCAGGCGGTCGGCCAGTGCCCGCGGCCGGTCCTGCTGAAGCGCGGGCCCGCCGCGACCGTCACGGACCTCCTGATGGCCGCGGAGTACGTGGTCGCCGAGGGCAACCCGAACGTGGTGCTCTGCGAGCGCGGGATCCGGACCTTCGAGACCGCGACGAGGAACACGCTCGACCTGTCCGCGGTCCCGTTCGTCAAGCAGCGGAGCCACCTGCCGATCCTGGTCGACCCTTCGCACGGGACCGGGATCCGCGACCTCGTGACGCCGATGGCGCTCGCGGCGGCCGCGTGCGGCGCGGACGGGCTGATCGTCGAGGTCCACGAGAACCCCGAAGTCGCGCTGTCGGACGGCAAGCAGTCGCTGTTTCCGGAGCAGTTCGCGGCGCTGATGGCCGCGCTGAGGCCGTTCGTGGAGGCGGGGGGGAGGCACCTGTGACCGCGCACGCTGAGGTGCTGGTCCGATCCCTGCCGGTCCAGCCGGACCCCCTCGCGCTGTACGCCGCCCTCTCGGCGAACGGCACCAGGACGGACACGCTGCTGCTCGAGTCGGGCGACACCACGGCGCGTCACGGCGAGCGGAGCCTGATCGTCGCGGGCGCGGCGCTGCGCATCGCGTGCCGGGGCAGGGAGGTCGAGGTCCGGGCGCTGTCGTCGAACGGGGCGGCGCTGCTCCCGTGGCTCGCGGAGAGCCTGACCGGGATCGCCTCCGAGGTCGCGGCGGACGGGGCCGACGGGCTCGTCGCGCGGTTCCAGCCTCCGCCGGGGGGGGAGGACGAGGCGCGGCTCAAGGCTCCGTCGCCGATGGACGTCCTGCGCGCGCTGACGCGCTACCTGCCCGTGTCGGGGCCCGAGGGGTACGGGCCGATCATCGCCGGGGTGTTCGGCTACGACCTGATCGGCGTGTTCGAGCGGCTGCCGGAGTCCGCCTCCGACCCGCTCGGGTGGCCGGACTTCGAGATGGTGCTGGCGGACCGGATGGTCTGGGTGCACCACCGGCACGCCCGCGCCACGGTCGTGGCGGTCGCGTTCGGCGCGGGCGAGACCGCCCGGGCGGCGGCTGCGGTGGCGGAGCTGAGCGACGAGGTGGCCCGCCGGCCCGCACGCGCCCGTCCCGTTCGAACCGGGCGGCCCGCGCCGGAGGCGACGGCGCGGGCCGAGGGCGCGTCGGTCCGGGCCGACCTCTGCGACGCGGAGTACGCCGCTCTCGTCGAGCGGCTGAAGGGGCACATCGTGGCCGGCGACGTGTTCCAGATCGTCCCTTCCCGCACGTTCTCCCTGCCTTGCCCCGCGCCGCTCGCGGCGTACGGGGCGCTTCGCGACCTGAACCCGAGCCCGTACATGTTCTACCTGGCCGCGTCCTCGGGGGTTCTGTTCGGCGCCTCGCCCGAGACCGCGGTGCGGGTCGGGTCGGACCGGCGGGTCGAGATCCGGCCGATCGCGGGGACGCGGCGGCGCGGGCCGGACCCGGACACGGACGGCCGGATCGAGGCCGAGCTTCGCACCCACCCCAAGGAGGTGGCCGAGCACATGATGCTCGTGGACCTCGCGCGGAACGACGTCGCGCGGGTCTGCGTGCCCGGCACGCGGCGGCTGGACTCGCTGCTGGCGGTCGAGCGGTACTCGCACGTGATGCACCTCGTCTCGACCGTGTCAGGGGAGCTTCGGCCCGACCTCGACGCGCTCGCCGCGCTGGTCGCGTCGCTGCCGATGGGGACGCTCACCGGCGCGCCCAAGATCGAGGCCGCGCGCCTGCTGCGGGTGCACGAGCGGACGCGGCGTGGGCCGTACGGCGGCGCGGTCGGCTACCTCGCGGCGGACGGGCGGATGGACACCGGGATCGTGATCCGGTCCGCGGTGGTGCGCGACGGCACGGCGGGGGTGCGGGCGGGGGCGGGCGTGGTCTTCGATTCGGATCCGGAGGCCGAGGCGGACGAGACGCGCCGGAAGGCGAACGCGGTCCTCGCCGCGATCGCGGAGGCCGGGGGGGGGACGCCATGACCGCGCCCGGCGTGCTGCTCATCGACAACTTCGACTCGTTCACGTTCAACCTGGTCCACGACCTGAGGTCCCGCGGGTGCGCGGTCGAGGTATGGCGGAACGACCTGGCCGTGGAGGAGGCGGAGCGGCTCGCCGTGTCGCTTCCGCGGCCGTCCCTCGTGGTGCTGTCGCCGGGGCCCGGCTGCCCCGCCGGCGCGGGCTGCACCGTGCCGCTGGTGCGCGCGATCCGGGGCCGCGTCGGGGTCTTCGGGGTCTGCCTGGGGCACCAGGCGATCGTGGAGGCGTTCGGGGGCGTGGTCGGCCCGGCGGGCGAGGTCCTGCACGGGAAGGCCGCGGCCGTGACGCACGACGGCCGCGGGATCTTCGAGGGCCTGCCGTCCCCGCTCCGCGCGGGCCGGTACCATTCCCTCGTGGCGCACCGCGTGCCGGACGACCTGCGCGTCACCGCGCGCTGCGGCGACCTGGTGATGGCGGTCGAGCACGTGTCCTGGCCGGTCGCGGGCGTCCAGTTCCACCCGGAGTCCGTGCTGACGCCCGAGGGGGGCGGGATCGTGGACAACGTGCTCGCGTGGGCGACCCGCCGGTGCGACGGGGGGGCGGGATGACCGAGCACGAGGCCGCCGAGGCGTTCCGCCGCATCGTCCGCGGCGACGCGTGCGAGCTGGAGATCGCCGAGGTCCTGGTGACGTTGCGCGCGCGCGGCGAGACCGCGGAGGAGATCGCCGGGGCGGCGATGGCCCTGCGCGAGGCCGCGGTCCCGGTGCCGATCGGGGACCTCGCGGTCGCGGACACCTGTGGCACCGGGGGGGACGGAGGGGGGACTCTGAACATATCGACCGCGGCTGCCCTGGTCGCGGCGGAGGCCGGCGTGCCCGTCGCGAAGCACGGCAACCGGTCGATCTCGTCGCGGTGCGGATCCGCGGACGTGATCGAGGCGTGCGGGGTCCGGATCGACCAGTCACCCGGGGAGGCGGCGGACACGCTGCGCGAGGTCGGCATCTGCTTCCTGTACGCGCCGCTCTACCACGCGGGGACGCGGCACGCCGCGCCGGTTCGCCGGAGGCTCGGGGGGCGCACCATCTTCAACGTGATCGGGCCGTTGTCGAACCCGGCGCGGCCCCGGTGGCAGGTCGTCGGAGTCTATGATCCCGGGCTCTGCGAGCCGGTTGCCGCGACGCTCGCGCGGCTCGGGTGCGAGGGCGCGCTGGTCGTGCACGGCGGCGGACTCGACGAGATCGCCCTGCACGCGGACACGCAGGCCGTACTCCTGCTGGACGGGCGGACGACCCGCCTGACCCTCGCGCCGGAGGCGTGCGGGATCGCGCGGGCGCCGCTGTCGGCGCTGGCCGGCGGCACGGCCGCTGAGAACGCCGCGTGGCTCGGCGACCTCGCCGGCGGGGGGGGGACGGAAGCGCAGCGCGCCGCGGTTGCGATGAACGCGGGCGCGCTCCTCTGGGTGTCCGGCCGCGCCGCCGACTGGCCCTGCGGCGTGGCCTCGGCGCTCGACGTGCTGCGGTCCGGCCGCGCGGCCGCGCGGCTGCGCCGGTGGGTGGAGCGGTCGAACGACGGTGCGGCCCGATGACGGTGATCGAGCGGATCGTCGAGGGCAAGCGCGCGGAGGTCGCGGCGCGCAAGGCCGCCCGCCCGCTCGCCTCGTTCGCGGACGCGCTCGCGCCGTCCGACCGGAGCCTGGATGCCGCGCTCCGCGCCCCGCGGACCGGGTTCGTCCTCGAGTGCAAGCGGGCGTCGCCGTCGAAGGGCACGATCCGTCCGGACTACGATCCGGTCGGGATCGCGAAGGAATACGCGCCCTTCGCCGACGCGGTGTCGGTGCTCGCGGACGCGCCGTGGTTCGGCGGCTCGCTCGACCACGTGGCCGCGGTCCGCGCCTGCGTGCCCGTGCCGGTCCTGTGCAAGGACTTCACCGTGGACCCGTACCAGGTCTTCGAGGCGCGGCTCCACGGCGCGGACGCGGTGCTGCTGATGCGGTCGGTGCTCGAGCCGGCCGCGATCGCGGCGTGCACGGCGGCCGCGGACCGGCTTGCCATGGACTGCGTCGTCGAGGTGCACGACGAGGCGGAGCTTTCGGACGCGGTCGCGCTCGGCGCGCGGATCGTCGGCGTGAACAACCGCGACTTCCGCACGCTCGCGGTGGACCTCGACGTGACGAGGCGGCTCGCCCCGCTCGTGCCGCCCGGGGTCGCGCTCGTGTGCGAGTCCGGGGTCCGGGACCGGGCGGACGTGCGCGACCTCCGGCCGCTCGCGGACGCCTTCCTGGTCGGCACCTCCCTGATGACGCGGCCGGACCTCGGGCGCGCGGTCCGCGAGCTGGTCTTCGGCCGCGCGAAGGTCTGCGGGCTGACCCGGCCGGACGACGCCGCGGCGGCCTTCCGGTCGGGTGCGACGCACGGCGGGCTCGTCCTCGCGCCGTCCCCGCGGCGGCTGACGCCCGACCGCGCCCGGGAGGTCCGCGACGGCGCGCCCGGACTGGCCTGGGTCGGCGTGTTCGTGGACGAGGAGGCCGGGGCGGTCGCGGAGGCGGCGCGCTCGCTCGACCTCGCCGCGGTCCAGCTCCACGGCCGCGAGGACGAGGCGTACGTCTCCGCGCTCCGGCCGCTGCTGCCGGCCGGGTGCGAGGTGTGGAAGGTCGTACGCGTCGGGGACGCGCCGCCGGACCTCGCGGCGTGCGGGGCGGACCGCGTCCTCCTCGACACGGCGGACGCGGCGCTGGCGGGCGGCACGGGCCGCGCGTTCGACTGGTCGCTCGTCCCGGCGGCCGGGCGCAACCGGATCGTGCTCGCGGGGGGGCTCTCGCCCGCGAATGCCGCGACCGCGGACGCGCTCGGGTGCTGGGCCCTGGACGTGTCGTCGGGCGTGGAGGCGGCGCCGGGGATCAAGGACGGGGCGCGGATCGCGGCGTTCTTCGGTGTCCTGCGCGGAAACGGCCGCGCCGGGACGGCGCGGCAGGTCCCGCGGCGTCGCGGCGCGGATGGGGCTCAAGATGAGGCAATCGGGCCGGTTCGGTGAGTTCGGCGGCTGCTTCGTGCCCCAGGTTCTGCTGCCCGCGCTCGAGGCGCTCGAGGCCGCGTTCCTGGACTCGCGGGAGGACCCCGCGTTCGCGGCGGAGCTGGACGCGCTGCTCCGCGACTGGGCCGGGCGGCCGACGCCGCTGTACCGCTGCCGCCGCATCGCCGAGGGAACGCGCGCGAGGCTCTGCCTGAAGCGCGAGGACCTGCTGCACGGCGGCGCGCACAAGACGAACCAGGTGCTCGCCCAGGCCCTGCTCGCGCGCCGGGGGGGGAAGACCCGCCTCATCGCGGAGACCGGGGCCGGCCAGCACGGCGTCGCGACCGCCATGGCCGGGGCGCTCTTCGGCATGACCACCCGCATCTACATGGGCGAGAAGGACGTCGAGCGGCAGCAGGCGAACGTCCTGCGCATGCGCCTGCTCGGGGCCGAGGTCGTCGCGGTGACGCAGGGCGCGCGCACGCTCAAGGACGCGATCAACGAGGCGCTGCGCGACTGGGCCGGGTCCTTCGAGACCACGCACTACCTGCTCGGCACGGTGGCCGGGCCCCACCCGTACCCGACCATGGTCCGCGAGTTCCAGCGGGTGATCGGCCGCGAGGCGCGGCGGCAGGTGCTGGAGGCCGAGGGCCGCCTGCCGGACGCGGTCGTCGCGTGCGTGGGCGGCGGGTCGAACGCGATGGGGATCTTCTCGGACTTCCTGGGCGATCCGGACGTCCGGCTGGTCGGGGTCGAGCCGGCGGGCCGCGGCCTGCACACGGCGCACCACGGCGCGACGCTCCGGAAGGGCCGGCCCGGCGTGCTTCACGGCGCGTACAGCCTCGTGCTCCAGGACGAGGACGGCCAGGTCGAGGAGTCGTTCTCGATCGCGGCCGGGCTCGACTACCCCGGCGTCGGCCCCGAGCACGCGCACCTCAAGGCCACGGGCCGCGCCGAGTACGTCGGCGCGACCGACGACGAGGCGGTGGACGCGTTCCGCAGGCTGGCCGAGGCCGAAGGCATCCTGCCCGCGGTCGAGTCCGCTCACGCGCTGGCCCACGCGCTGAAGATGGCCGCCGCGGCCGACCGGGACACGGTCCTGCTCGTCAACCTGTCCGGCCGCGGCGACAAGGACCTCGCGCAGCTCTCGGGCCGGCTCGGCGGAGCGGGGGGGCGACCATGACCACGCGCTACGACGCCATGTTCGCGCGCCTGGCCGCGGCCGGGGAGGGCGCGTTCGTGCCGTTCCTCGTGCTCGGCGACCCGGATCCGGCGACGAGCCTCGACCTGCTGTTCGCGCTCGCGGACGGCGGCGCGGACGCCCTGGAACTCGGGATCCCGTTCTCCGACCCGGTCGCGGACGGGCCGGCGATCCAGGCCGCGGACCTTCGCGCGCTGGCCGCGGGCGCGCGTCCGCGCGACTGCCTCGGGCTGGTCGCCGCGTTCCGCGCGCGCCGGCCCGACGTGCCGGTCGGCCTGCTGGTCTATGCGAACCTCGTGGAGGCGCCGGGCCGGGAGGCGTTCTACGCCGCGGCGGCCGTGGCGGGGGTGGATTCCGTGCTGGTGGCGGACGTGCCCACGGTCGAGGCCGCGCCGTACGCCGCCGCCGCGCGGGCCGCGGGCGTGGCGCCGGTCCTGATCGCGGCGCCGAACAGCCCCGACGCCCACCTCGCGGACGTGGCGCGGCTGGGCGCGGCCTACACGTACGTCGTGACCCGTACGGGCGTCACGGGTGCGGACGAGCGGGCCGCAACGGGCCACCGCGCCCTGCTCGACCGACTCGCCGGCCTCGGCGCACCTCCCGCGCTGCTGGGCTTCGGCATCTCGAGTCCGGAGCACGTGCGCGCCGCGATCGCCGCGGGCGCCGCGGGCGCGATCTCCGGATCCGCCGTGGTGGCGCGCGTGGAGTCCCACCTGGGGGACCCGGCCGCGATGCGCGCGGACGTCCTGACCTTCGTCACCGAGATGAAGGCCGCGACGCGTTGAACGGCACGCACGGCGCGGATCGGGGCGCCGCCCTCGGGACAGGCATCTGATCCCAGGTTCGGCCGTCGAGCAATCGCCCCGCCTTCTTCTTGGGCCATCCGCCCCACTGCTTGAAGAAGAACGGCACTCCGGCAGCCGTGCACCTGTCCCTGATCTCGAGCACCCATGCCCCGTCCATCGGGCGTGCCCCGCGTCCGGATTCGCCGCCAGCGATGACCCAGTCGATCCCGGTCAGATCCAGGTCGGGCAAAGGTCCGAGCATCGGACATCGAGTTCACGAAGACCATCGATGGTCTGGTCCAACTCAATGGACGGTCGACCATGGCGTCGTGCAGAGTGACCATGAACCCGTTTCGGTAGTTCGGCTGGCCCATTCCCTCGAGGCGCCGCGTCATCACTTCCGCGTAACAGTTGCGACACCCCGAACTGATCTTCGTGCAGCCCGTAACCGGATTCCACGTGAACTCCGTCCACTCGATGGACGACTGAGCCATGCTACATCCTCCCGTAGCGTTCAAAGATGTGTTCGATGATCTTCGTCGCCACGCTCTTGTGGCTGGCGAAGAACAGGTAGTACACCACGGCACGCGTCGAGTTTCGCATTGGGATTGGCTTCGGGACGTAGGCGAATCCGGCAACATCGCGAAGACGTTTGCGGAATGCCTCTGCGATCTCGTCGTTTGAGGCCTTCTCGGTGTCGACGTCACCGAAGAGCCCGAGTTGCGGCACCGGCCTGTAGGCCTGTGCCTGCCACGACTCATCGCCCCAGAAGGCAGTCATCCGCGCCAGGTCTTCGGTCGCGACGCCTCCCGGGCTCCTCCAGAGCGCATTCCGGTTCATGTCCATGGTGGGGAAGTTCAGGAAGACGTCCATGGTCCGCATCCTTCCGGCCGTTGCGAGAACCTCCCAATCGAGGTGGAGTCCGTAGGGATCGAGCAGGCACAGGCCCCGCCTGTATTGGTCCCAACGCACGTTGGGGAACACCCGCTCCAGGAGGATCTTGTTGCAGTCGCCGGTGAAGAGGTGCACGTCGGACCGGCTACCCACGAGCGCTCGCAGGTTCTCGACCTTGTCGCCGTCGAGGTCGATGAGGTAGTGCTCGCGAAACGGAGGCACGATCCCGAGGGCGTTCAGCGGACTCCCCAGCACGAACTCGCCGGTCTTCTTGACCATGTGGACGCCCGGGCCGGAGAACCCGTCGATGTACACGTGATGAAAGGCTGGATTCGCCTGATTCGAGAGGATCCTCGAGTACTCCTGGGCGTAGTCGCGGACGATCGCGCCGAACCGGTGGTCGAGCCGGCGGCCGGGCGGGCCGCGGCGCCCGTCGCCGATCCGCCTGCTCCCGGCCGCGGCGATCCGTTCGGCGCTGCCCTGGATCAGCTCCGGAACGCGGGAACGGACCCGGCGACGGTCGACCTCGTCCGGCAGATGCTCGGGCAGGCCGGCGCCGCGGGGCAGGGGACGACGAGCGCGAGCACGAGCACGTCGTTCGCGATGTCCGGAATCGACGTCCGCACCCCGCGCGGGCAGTTCCGGGGGAGCGGGGCCGAGGCCGAGGCCCGGCTGGTTTCGGTGCTCTGCGGGCGCTTCAGGGCGAAGACGGGGCTCGACGCGGCCGGCGATCCGAACGCGCGGGAGCGGATCGCCGGGGCGGCGCGGAAGGCGGTCGAGGCGCTGATGTCCGGCGCCGGGTCGTACGACGTGAACCTGCCGTTCCTGCACGCCGACTCGAGCGGGCCGAAGCACCTGGAAGAGACGGTGAGGCTGGAAGACCTGGTGTAGCGGGACGGGCCGGAAGGGTCCGAAGACCTCGTGTAGCGATCCTGCTACCATACCCCCGCGATGCGGGACGAACTCGCCCAGCGGATCCTCGCGAGACTGCCGATCGGCGTGTTCACCACGGACGCCGACGGGAGGATCACGTCCTTCAACCCGGCCGCCGAGCGCGCCACGGGGCTGTACGCGGCGGGCGTCACGGGCAGGGCGTGGCGGACGGCGGTCGGCGCCCGGGTCGCTGGCCTCGAGGTCGAGAGCACGCCGCTCGGCGACGACTCGGGGGGGATGGTCCACGTGATCCGCGGCGGCCGGGTGCCGGAGGCGCGCCCCCCCTCCCGGTTCGTCACGCGGAGCCGCGCCGCGCTCGACATGCTCCGCATCCTTCCCGACGTCGCGGCCTCCGGGGCTTCCGTGCTGGTGGAGGGACCGAGCGGGTCGGGCAAGGAGCTGGTCGCGCGCGAGGTCCACGCGGGGAGCGGCCGGGCGGCGGGGCCGTTCGTTGCGGTCAACTGCGCCGCGCTCCCGGACACGCTGCTCGAGTCGGAGCTGTTCGGGGTGCGCGCCGGGGCCTACACGGACGCGCGGCGCGACCGGCCCGGACGGTTCGCCCAGGCCGAGGGCGGCACCCTCTTCCTCGACGAGATCGGGGACGTCTCGCCGTCCATGCAGGCGAAGCTGCTGCGCGTGCTCCAGGAGCGGGAGTACCAGCCGCTCGGCTCGGACCGGACGCTCCGCGCCGACGTCCGCGTGATCGCGGCGACCAACCGCGACCTCGGGCGCATGATGGGGGCGGGGACGTTCCGCGACGACCTGTACTGGCGGCTCGCGATCGTGCGCCTCTCGATCCCGCCCCTCGCGGATCGAAAGGAGGACGTGCCGCTGCTGGTGGACCACTTCCTGGCGCTGTTCAACCGGGAGAAGGGCAGGGCAATCCAGGGGGTGGCGCCGGCGGCCATGGACGCGCTCCTCCGGCACGAATGGCCGGGCAACGTGCGCGAGCTGAGGAACGCGATCGAGCACGCGTACGTCATGTGCCCCCCCGCGGTGATCGGCCTCGAGTGCCTGCCCCCCGGGTTGCGGGCGGGCACGCAGGCGACGGACGGCCGCGGCGGCGATTCGACCCACGACGGAGCGGGGCCGGACGCCTTCGACCGGGCCGAGGCCGAGGTGCTCAGGCGCGCGCTCGACCGCCACGGCGGCCATCGGGCGCGTGCTGCTGCGGACCTCGGGATCCACCGGGTGACGCTGATCCGGAAGATGAAGCGGCTCGGGTTGCGGGAGTAGCGCAATCGCTACATTGCCGATCCATGGTAGCAGGAATGCTACATCTCCCCGGCGGTGAACTTGCGTGGTTCCGGGGGGTTCGGCGGTGGCACGTCCCGTGCACTAGGCCGGTGCCCTGGGGACGGGGACCGGACCCCCGTCCAGGGAGGTGCGGCATGGACGTCGCGACCCGGCTCAGGAACCTGGCGGTCAGCGATTCGGGGTTCCTGTTCGACCCCTACACGGGCTCGACCTTCAGCGCGAACGAGACCGGCCGGGCCATCCTGGAACTGCTGAAGCAGGGGCTCGACGCGGAGGGCGTGCGGAAGGAGCTGGCGAAGCGCTTCGAGGTCGGTCCCTCCGACGACCTCGACCGGGACGTGCGCGAGTTCCTGCTCCTCCTCAAGGACCAGGGGATCCTGCCGAAGAACCCATCGGAGTAGGGCCGTGGCCCC
>VGRB01000002.1 GCA_016875475.1 Deltaproteobacteria bacterium | reverse complement strand
GGAACCTGGGATCCGATCCCGTCGAGCGCCCCCATCACGCGACCTCGGCGGGCCGCTCGACCAGCACGCGACCGAGCGCCAGCGCGTCGATCCGCGCGCGGCTGAACGCCTCGACCGCATCGGCCGGGCTCGCGACGATCGGCTCCTCGTGCATGTTGAAGCTGGTGTTGATGAGCGCCGGCAGCCCGGTCAGGCGGCGGTACTCGTGCAGGATCCGGTGCAGCTCCGGCGCGGTCTTCGGCGACACGCGCTGCGGCCGGGCCGTCCCGTCGCAGTGCACCGCGCCCGGGCAGCCGTCCCGCATCCTCGGCGTCACGTCGAAGGCGACCGTCATGAAGCGCGCCGCGTGCGGCGCCTTGCCGCCACCCACGATGCACGCGTCGTACTCGTCGTCCGGGAGGATCGGCGCGAACGGCATGAAAGGACTGCGCTTCAGCCGCTCGTTCAGCCACTCGATCGTGCGGCCGTCGGTCGCCTGGACCAGGATCGACCGGTTCCCGAGCGCGCGGGGCCCCCACTCCATCCGCCCGTCGCACCGGGCCACGACCCTGCCCGCGGCCAGCAGCTTCGCCACCTCGCCAGCCAGGTCCGCGGGCTCGCTGGCCGGGAACCCGGACGCACGCACCGCCGCCTCGACCTCCGCCGCCTCCGGCGCCGGGCCGAGGTAGAGGTGATCGAGCGGCTCCGGGTCCGACCCGAGCCACGCCAGCACCCCCCCCACCGCGAGGCCGCCGTCGCCCATGTGGGGCATCACGTACAGCCCCTCCACCTCGTCCAGTTGGGCGAGCCGCTGGTTCAGCTTGACGTTCGCGAACAGCCCGCCGGCGAGGCAGATGCGCGAGGTCCCGGTTCTGCGCAGCCAGTGGCGCGCGAACTGCCGGAACACGTCCTCCAGGTGGTGCTGGAACGACGCCGCGACCTCCTCGCGCGACCACCGCTTCAGCTCGGACCACGGCGGCCTGTCCGGCGACTCCGGGAGCAGGCGGTTCTGCGTCGTGAACGACCCGTCGCGGTACCCGAGCAGGCCGCGGGCGATCCCGAGCGCGGGCAGCCTGTCCGTGTACGCCGCGAGCCCGTTGACCTTGCCCTCGTCCTTGATCGGGGTGAACCCGAGCACCTGGGTCAGCCGCGAGTAGTACAGCGTCAGCGACGAGAAACCGGACTCCGCGTGGACCCTGCGCAGCCGCTTCCCGCGCTCTCCGACCGAGACCGTCACCCCGAGCCCGTCCCCGAGCCCGTCCACCGTGACGACGAGGGCCCGGTCGAACGGCGACGTCGCCCACGCGCCCGCGGCGTGCGCGAGGTGGTGGTCCACGGACACCAGCCGTGCGCGGATGCCGATCGCGCGGAGGTCCCGCGAGATCACGGCGCGCGCGACCGCCGCCTCGATCGCCTCGGGCACGCGCAGCGCCCGTGCAGCGACCTGGTAGGTGATGAAGGCGTTCAGGAGGTATCCGAACTGCCCGCTCCTCTTGCGCAATCCCTGGTGGACGCCCCGCCACGCGCGCGGGACCAGGTTCGGCGTGATGCGCGTGCCGAGCACGACGGCCTCGACCTGCTCCGGCCCGACGCCGCCCAGCCGGAGCACCTCACGGATCGACCCGCTCGGGAACCCCCCCCAGAGCTTGACCCGGTTCAGGCGCTCCTCGTTGACCGCGGCGACCAGCCTGCCGTCGGCGAACAGCGCCGCGCCCGAGTCCTGGCTGTCGCAGATTCCGAGGACGATCACGGGACCTCCCTCACCGCACCGCCGCCCGAACCGCCTCGGCGACGCGATCGACGTCGCGATCCGAAAGGTCCGGACCCGCCGGAATGTACAGGTTTTCGCGCTCTGCCGCATCCGACTCGGGGCAGCGGGCCGCCGGCGCGGGCATGCCGGGCATCGCGTGGCAGGCTCGCAGGTAGCCCCACGTCGTGTCGACGCCGTGCGCGAGCAGCCTCCGCTTCAGCCCCTCGCGGTCGCGCACGCGCACCACCACCTGCGTCCACGCGGGCTCCGCGCGCGGGAGGGGCTCCTGCCACAGGAGGTCCTCGACGCCGGCCAGGGCGCCCCGGAGCCGGGTGGCGTTCCGCGCGCGCACCGCCGCGTCCGCGTCCACGCCGTCCAGGCCCGCGAGCCCGCACGCCGCCTGCGCCGGGTGCATGCGCGTGAGCACGGCGCGCGGGTCGAGCGACCCGGTCTCCCATTCCGGAGGCCGCATCTTCGCGAGCCCATACAGCAGGGCCGGGGAGGCCGCCTCGACCGCGCGCAGGAGCGGGAACGCCGCGTCGAAGGCGGGCGGCCTGGTCGCCACGCGGAACGCGCCCGCGGTCGCGAGCGCCGCCAGGACGCCGGTCGCCCCCGGCACGGGCAGGTCGGCGACGCCGCGCCGCATCCGGTCCGCGAGGTCGTCGTCCGAGGTGACCGCCATTCCCCCCCCGAGCGCGGTCAGGTTCTTCATGTGCCCGAAGCTCAGGATCCCGGCGCGCCCGACCGACCCCACCCGCATCCCGCGCCACCGCGCGCCGAGCGCCTGGGCGAGGTCCTCCACCAGCGAGGCGCCCGCGCGGTCCGCGACGTCGCCGAGGCGGTCCAGGTCCGCCGGGTTTCCGTACAGGTGGGTCGCCAGCACGACCGCCGCGCCGCCGCCTGCCGCTTCCGCCGCGGCGTCGGGCGACAGGCCGAGGGTGTCGCGGTCCACGTCCGCGAACCTCGGGGCGAGGCCCATGCCGCGGACCAGCGAGGGCACCTCGGGCACGCCGAAGGAGGCGAGCACGACCCCGTCCCCGGGGCGGCACCGCAGGGCCGAGAGCACCAGCGCCAGTGCGGCCTTGCCCGACCCGACCGCGATCGCGTGGCGCGGGCCGAGGAACGCCGCCGTCGCGGCCTCGAACGCGGCCACGGGCGCCCGCACCGGCGGCCGCCCGGCGAGCGTCGCGAGCGCGGCCCGCGCCTGCGCTCCGGAGATCCGCACGGTTCCTCTCGGTATCGCCCGCATCCCTTTTCCCCGTCCCCGAACCCGAACCCGAGCCCGAGCCCGAGCCCGCCCTGTCCGCGAGCCCGCCCCGCCCCTCTGCGGCCCGACCCCCGCCGCCCAGACTCTATCACGCCGTCCCCTTCGCGCGGCGGATCGCGTGGTACAATGCCGTCCGATGCGCTTCCCCGACCCATCCGCGGCACTGCCGATCGTGGCCTTCGTCGCCGCGATGGTGCTCATGATCCGCGTGGGCGGGACCGAGCCCGCGCTGTGGCTCGACACGGTGAACGACCAGCGGCACGTGCGTGCCTGCGTCGAGCAGGACCGGTGCCCGCTCCGCGGGCCCGCGACGTCGGTCCAGTCGCTTCACGTCGGCACGTCCTGGCTCGGGTTTCGCGGTCTCCTCCACGTCGCCGGGCTCGACCTGGCAGCCGCCCTTTTCGTGATGCACGTCCTGGCGGCGGTCGGGTTCGCGCTGCTCGCGCTCGCGGTGAGCCGGTCGGCGGGGCCGCTGGCCGCCTCGGTCGCCCTGCTGCTGCTGGCGTGGGCGATGCTCCGCGTGGACCTGCACCTCGGGGTCCTCTACAACGCGCGGACCTACGTCTTCTTCGGGGCGCTCCTGACCGCGCTGTGCCTGGAGTGCGTCCGCCGGCCGCGCCCGGCGCTGCTCGGGCTGTCCGCGGTGGTGGCGGCGATCGCGGCCGAGGTGCACCCGGTCTGCGGGCTCTTCGTCCTGCCCGTCGCGTACGCGGCGGTGGTCGAGCCCGGCGCCTCGACGCGGCGGCGGCTGGCGCTGGCGGGCGGCGTGCTCGGGGTCTTCGGGACCGCCCTGTTCGCGCTGTCTCCGGGCGCGTGGATCGGGAACGTGGCCGCGCTCGCGGCGGGGATCGGCGCGACGCCGGCGTCCGGGGGGGCAACCGCGGCGTCGCCCGGCGTCGGCAGCAGCCCGGTCGAGGTCACCGCGCTCGCGGTCATGGCGCTCCTCGGGGTGGGGCTGGCCGTTGCCCCCGGGCGGCGCCGCGAACTGGGCGCCCTGCTGGTGCTGTCGGCGCCGATGCTGGCGGTCTACCGGGCCGCGCGGCTCGCCGACCTCGTCGACCCGAGCGACAAGTACCTCGCCCCCTGGCTCCCCGCGCTCGCGGCGGCCGCCGCGATCGGCGCGCTCGCGCTCGCGTCCGAGGCGTGGTCTCGGGTGCGCGCGCGCATCGGCGACCCTCGGCCGGCGCTGGCCCGCGCGGGCCGCGTCGCGGGCACGCTGGTCACGATCCACGCCGCGGGCCTGGTCGCGTTCCTGCCGGCCGGGACCTCGGCCGGGATGCCTTCCGTGGGGGGGCGGCCTGCGTTCACGTTCGCGGACGCCGGTGTCGTGGCGGAGGCGCTCCGCGGGCTCGGCTGGGACCTCCCGCGCGCGGTCGGGAGCGTGAAGGGACCGGACGCTGCGGACCTGGTCGAGGCGCTCGCGGTCGTCAGCCCCTGGGACGCGCCGCCGGAGAGCCCCGGGGGGCGGCCCGGGGACGAGGACCGCGACGCGGCGTACGTGCTGAAGGCGTGGACGGAGCGCGTGCCCGACCCGCTGCCGGACGGCTGCCGGACGCTCCGCCGATCGGGCGACGCCGTCCTGCTCCTCTGCCTGACCCCAATCCGGACCCGCTGGGAGCGGTTCGAGGTGTGCGTCCGGCCTTCGGGTGAGGGCGACGTGAGGGCGGGCGAGTGCGTGGAATCGGGGATCGCGCTCGAGCCCGCGCTCGACCCGGAGGACGTCTCGGTACACGTCGCGGGCCTGCCCGGGCTGTCCCGGCACCACGCCCGCACCGTTACGCTGCGCCTGCCGCTCGGGCCCGCGCGGGGCGGCCCGAGCGGGATCGTGATGCCCCGCTCCGGCGGCCTGTGCGGCGGCCGCGTGGCGGCGGTGGACGTGGGCGAGGTCTCCGCCGACGGGCTGCGTGCCCGCATCGGCGATGGCGCGCGGCGGCTCGACCTTGAGTGGCGGCTCGGCGCACCGGAGTGCGCGGGCTACTCGTGGCGCGGCTTCCCGCCGTTCTTCATCGAGGGCGACCCGGCCACGTCGGCCGCCATCGAGGCTCTGCTCCGAGGGAGGGATGGATGAGAGCGCATTCGGCTGTGATGGGTGCTATCTGCCTGCTGGCGGCGACCGTCGCGCTCGCCCAGGCGCAGGCCCCGGCAGGGGGAGGAGCCGGCGCGGGCGGGACCGCGCAGGGCGGGGGGGGGCAGGCCGCCGCCGGCCGTCCGAAGGAGGACTGCCGGCCGGGCGTGGCGTTCCTGCCGCCCGAGGCGGGCGCCACCGTGTCGGCTTGGATGCAGGCGAAGCCCGCCCTGCCCGAGGGCTTCGCGATCGCGTCCGCCGGCATCGAGGCGACGGACATCGTGATCGTGCTGTCGAACGGGACCGCGGAGGCGCGCGTCCGGCTGGGCCCCCGGGATCGGCCCGCGGCCGCGACCGGGCGCTACTTCTCGCTGGACGCGACCGCGCCCGCGGGCGCCGCCGCCAAGCCGTTCCTGGACCTGGCGCGGGCGATCGACGCGGCCTTCACGGACTCCCCGTGGATCGCGTGCAGGACGAACGACCCCGTCGCCGAGGAGGCCGCGAGCGCGGCCGGTCCGGTGGTGCCCGCTTGGGCGTGGCTCGCGATCGCCGCGCTGACCGTGGCGATCGTGGCCGCGGCGGTGTTCGTGGTGGCCCGCCGCCGCCGCGAGACGCCCGCCGCCGGCGTCGGCTCGCCCCCGGCTGCGCCCGAGCCCGCGCCCGCGCCCGAGCTCGCGCCCGAGCCCGAGCCCGCACCCGCACCAGAGCCCGCGCCCGGGGAGGCCGCGCCCCCCGCGGTCGAGCCCCCTGCCGCGCCGGCCGCCGACTCCCAGGCAGGCGAGCCGACCGCGCCCGGGGACGCCGGCCCGGAGGACCGCCCGGCGTGAGGATCGTCCTCGTCAACCCGCCGGTCGCGCAGGAGGCGCTCTACGGTCCGGTCGCCTGGGCCGCGCCCGTCCTGCCCCCTCTCGGCCTCGCAGCCCTCGCCGCGCACGCGATGCGGAACGGGATCCACGCGTCCGTCGTTGACGCGGTGGCGCTGCGGCTGGACGTCGAGGGCACGGCGGCCGCGGTCATGGAGCGCCGGCCCGACGCGATCGGGATCGGCACGACCACGGTGGCGTTCGGACGGGCGGCCGCGGTGGCGAGGGCGTGCAGGCGCATCGCCCCCGGAATCCCGATCCTCGTGGGCGGGCCGCACCCCACGGCCGTGCCGGAGGCGACGCTCCGGGACTGCCCGGAGATCGACGCGGTCGTTTTCGGCGAGGGCGAGCGGACGCTGGTCGAGGCGTGCGGTCGGATCGAAGCCGGCGACCGCGTGGCCGGCGTGCGCGGCACCGCCTGGCGCGACGACGGCGGCGCGATCGTGGTCGAGGAGGCGAGGCCGTTCCTGCCGGACCTCGACGCGCTGCCGCACCCGGCGTGGCGGCTGCTCCCGCCGCTCGCGACCGCGTACCGCCAGTCCGCGTTCGGGTTCGCGAGCCTGCCGTCCACCTACGTCGTCGCGTCCCGCGGGTGCCCGAGCCGCTGCACCTTCTGCGCGTACGAGTACTGGGGCCGCCGCTACCGGCAGCACGGGGTCGCGTGGACGATCGACCTGCTCCGCGACCTGCACCGTTGGGCCGGGATCCGCGACGTCGCCTTCGACGACGCCATCTTCGGGGCGAAGCGCTCGTGGATGATCTCGTTCTGCGAGGCGCTGCTGCGCGCCGACTTCCGCCTGACGTGGTCCTGCAACCTCCGGGTGGACTCGCACGATGCCGGGGTGCTTGCGCTGATGCGCGAGGCCGGGTGCTGGGGCGTGGCGTTCGGGATCGAGAGCGGGTCCGAGCGGATCCTGGAGACCGTGAACAAGCGCACCACGCCGGGCAGGGTGGCCGGCGCGGTCGCGGCGGCGCGCGGCGCGGGCCTCGTGACGAAGGGCTACGTGATGGTCGGGCTGCCCGGCGAGACCGAGGAGACCCTGGCCGAGACCTCGCGGTTCGTGCTCGGGCTCGACCTCGACCTCCTGACCGTGAACCACTTCGTCCCCTACCCCGGGACCGTCGATTGGGACCGGGCGGACACGTTCGGCCGGGTCGAGGGAGGCTGGGACGTCTATAACTGGCACCACCCGTCGTTCGTGCCGCACGGGTTCACGCGGGAGCGGCTGCTCCTGGCGCGCCGCGACCTCGTGCGGCGCTTCTACCTCCGCCCCCGCGTGATCGCGAGGGCCGCGTCCCTGGCCCGCAGGACGTCCGCGCTCCCGCTGCTGGCGAGGGGGGCGCTCGGGCTGGCGAGGCTGCTGGCGGGCTGACGTTTCCGGCGCAGGCTTCGTGACGGCGGCTGCTGGGATCCCCGGGCGGCCGACCGCCGCCCCCGCGGCTACCCTCAGGAGAAGGGGGAGCAGCTCCCCCGGCGGGGCGGGACGTGGTCGCCCGAGCCGCCGCCGGCGCGCGCGGAGCCGGCCGCCGGCGCGGAGACCTCGCGGCGGACCTCCCCGGACCCGCAGGCAGGGCACTTGGCCTCGACGAGGTCGGCCGCGTTGCGGACCAGCTCGTCGAAGCGCTGCCGGCACTCCCGGCACTCGAACTCGTAGATCGGCATCGTCCTCCCTCACGGTGTGTTGGAATCCCCGGTCCCGGCGCCCGCGTCCGGCCCGGGCCGTCGCGACGGCCATCCCAGGTTCAGCCCGATAAGGGCGCCGAAGCCCGTGGTCAGGAACGGGTTCGACGTCAGCGGGCAGCCTCCCGTGGTGCAGCCCACCTCGGCCCAGTACAGGTACCCGAGGATCGCGCCCGCGACCGTCGGGAACGCCACCCGCCCGATCCGCCATGCCCGCGTTTCCTTCGTCATGGTCCCTCCCCGTGGCCCGCCGGTCACGTCCGCGCGTCGCACCATGTGTCCGGCGCGCGGGCGCCGCAAGGGGTTCCGCCCGGTTCAGGGGCTCTGCCCGGTTCTGCGCGTCGCCGACTGGATGCTGCGGATAAACAAGGGTAAAGTCAATCCATATTGCGTGGAACGCCCGGCGGGCGTACCATCCGCCGGTCCTTGGACGGGCGCGTCGGAGGGTCACGATGAGCGACGGCACGGTGCAAAGAGGAAGAGGGACGGTTTTCGTCCGGAAGGAGATCTGCAAGGGCTGCTCCTATTGCATCGACTTCTGTCCGACGAAGTGTCTCGGCTTCTCCAAGGACTTCAACGCGAAGGGGTATCACTACCCCGATCTGGCACGCCCGGCGGACTGCTCGGGCTGCGACATGTGCGGCCTCTACTGCCCCGACTTCGCCATCTACGGGATGCGCTACCGCGACCTGGAGAAGGCGACGGCCGGGGCCGGGACCGCGGCGGACGGCGCCGCGAAGCAGGCGTGACGCCAAGGCAACGGAGGACCACCCTTGAAAGCGGATCCGAGCGGCGTCCTTACCGGAATGCACTTCCTGGACGGGGACCATGCGGCGTGCGAGGGCGCGCTCGCGGCCGGGTGCCGGTTCGTCGCCGGCTACCCGATCACGCCCTCGACCGAGGTGGTCGAGCGGTTCGCCTCGCGCATCCCCATGGTCGGCGGCGTGTTCATCCAGATGGAGGACGAGATCGCCTCGTCGATCGCGGTCCTCGGCGGCGCCTGGGGCGGGAAGAAGGTGATGACGGTCACCTCCGGCCCCGGCCTGTCCCTGATGATGGAGCACATCGGGCTCGCTGCCATCACGGAGACGCCGGTCGTCATCGTGGACGTGCAGCGCGGCGGGCCGTCCACGGGCCTCCCGACGCTCCCGGCGCAGGCGGACATGATGCAGGTGAAGTGGGGGTCGCACGGCGACTACGAGATCATCGCGCTGTCGCCCGCGTCGCCCCAGGAGTGCTTCGACCTGATGATTCGTGCATTCAACCTGGCCGAGACCTGGCGCGTGCCGGTCTTCTTCATGATGGACGAGGTCATCGGCCACATGACCGAGCGGGTCGACATCCCGCCCGCCGACCGGATCGACGTGGTCGAGCGCCGGTGGACCACGAAGAAGCCGGGCGAGTACAGGCCGTACGCGGCCGGACCGGACGGCGTCCCCGACATGGTCAAGGCGGGCGACGGCCACCGGATCCACATCACGGGCCTGACCCACGACGAGCGCGGCTACCCGGCCATGAACCCGGCCGCCCAGGACAAGCTGGTGCGCCGGCTGACGGACAAGATCCGCAAGAACCGCGAGGCGCTCGCGGACATTCGCGAGGACGGCGTCGAGGACGCCGACGTGGTGGTCGTCTCGTTCGGGATCACGTCGCGCGTGGCCGCGGCGGCGGTCGATTCCGCACGCGCGGCCGGGCTCAAGGTCGGCCACATGCGGCTCGTGGTCGTGTGGCCGTTCCCGGAGCACCGCATCGCGCAGATGGCACCCCGGGTGAAGGCGTTCGTGGTCCCGGAGCTGAACCTCGGCCAGATCGCGCTCGAGGTCGAGCGGGCGGCGGCCGGGCGCGCCCGTACGGTTCGGATCGGCCACGCCGGCGGCACGGTCCACGAGCCCGAGCAGATCCTTGCCGGCATCAGGGAGGCGGCCGGATGAGCCAGAACCTCGCAATCGCGGCGGACGAGCGGGAGTACCCGGTCGAGAACCCGGTCATCCCGTACCTGCGCCAGGAGCGGATCCCGCACATCTGGTGCCCGGGATGCGGCATCGGCACGACGGTGAACTGCTTCGCGCGCGCCCTGACCGAGTCGAAGAGGGACCTGGACCAGGTCGCGATCGTGTCCGGGATCGGGTGCACCGGCCGCGTCGCCGGGTACCTGAACCTCGACTCGTTCCACACGACCCACGGCCGGGCGATCCCGTTCGCCACGGGCCTGAAGCTATCGAACCCGAAGCTGAAGGTCGTGGTCTACTCGGGCGACGGCGACCTGTTCGCCATCGGCGGCAACCACTTCGTGCACGCCGCCCGCCGGAACATGGACCTCACGGTCATCTGTGTGAACAACTTCACATACGGAATGACCGGCGGACAGCTCGCGCCGACCACGCCGATCGGCGCGTCGCAGACCACGATGCCTTACGGCAACTTCGAGAACCCGTTCAACCTGCCTTTCCTGGCGGACGCGTGCGGCGCGGTCTACGTGGCGCGCTGGACGGTCTTCCACGTCAAGCAGCTCACGCGCGCCATGCACGAGGCGATCTCGAAGCCCGGCTTCACCTTCGTCGAGGTCCTCGCGCCGTGCCCCACGCTCTACTCGCGCCGGAACAAGCTCGGCGACGGCGTGGACCAGGTGAAGTACTACAAGGAGCGCAGCGTGGTGAAGCACGGCGCCGCCACGAAGGAGGTCGCGCTCGGCTTCCAGGGCGACATCGTGGTCGGGAAGTTCGTGGACCGCGAGCGCGAGACCTGGCTGGACGGCATGAACGCCCACTTCGAGAAGGTGCTGGGGCCGCGGTACCGGCGGTACGGGGAGTAGGGTCGGGGGAGCGGGCTCGGGTACGGGCAGGGACCGGGAGGAAACGATGGGCAGGACGGAGATCCGGATCGGCGGCCTCGGAGGGCAGGGAGTGATCCTGTCCGGCATGATCGTCGGAAAGGCGGCCTCGATCTTCGCCGGCCGGCACGCGACCCTGATCCAGGCGTTCGGGCCCGAGGCCCGCGGCAGCGCGTGCAGCGCCCAGGTCACGGTCGCGGACGCGCCCATCGGCTACCCCTACGTCAAGAACCCGGACGTGCTGGTCGTGCTCTCGCGGGACGCCTACGCGCAGTTCGCGCCGTCGCTCAAGCCCGACGGGATGCTCCTGTACGAGGAGGAGATGGTGTCGCTCGCGGACCATCCCCTCCCTCCCGGGGTGAAGGCGTATGGCATCCCGGCGACCCGCTTCGCGGAGGAGCTGGGCCGGCGACTCGTGTTGAGCATGGTCATGGTCGGCTTCGTGGCGGGCGTGACGCGGCTGTTGACGGTCGATGCCTTCGAGAAGGCCGTCGTCGACTCGGTCCCCAGGGGGACGGAGGATCTCAACCTGCGAGCGTTCCGGAAGGGGTACGAGTTCGGGACCGGTTGCGTGCCTGTGTAGGGTTCTCGATTGTCGCTTGACTTTCCCAGTCGGATTGTGCAGGTTGGCGCGTGTGGTGGTGTGACCCTGCGGTGACGCCGGTGTGACTCGGGTAGTCGCGAGGATGTGATGGCAGAAGACGAAGCGAGATCGGTCCTGTTCGACGACCTGCGGGCGGCCCTGGCCGACTTCGGCCGCGCGAACGCGGACGTCGAGCGTGCGATCGCGGAGCGCAGGCGCCAGGCGACGCTGGCCCAACTGCTGCTCGGGATCCTCGACATGCAGATCGGCCCCGAGGCGGCCCGGTCCCACCTCGAGCGCCTCGGGCTTGCCGGGCTCGTTGACGCCCTCCACGCGGCCGCCGCTCGCCGCGCAGGCGAGGGACATCCGGCCGAGGAGCCGCGCGTCCGTGCACCGTCCTCGCGCGCGACGGTCCGCGCGTCTGCACCGCGCAAGGCCCCCAGGACCCCGAGGGCCTCGGCGCCGACCCCTCCGGGCGCCTTCCCGAAGCGCACCCCCGTCCGCATGCTGGGCGGGACCTACCGCGACTGGCTGGGCCATATCCGGCGCGTCCGGGTGCGCGACGGCGTGATCAGCTACGAGGTCGAGATCAACGGACCCGACGGGCGGAGGGCCAGGACGGACGTCGGCCCGCGCAGCCTGGGGTCGAAGTGGCAGGTCCTGACGCCCGGCGCGATGCCCGCCGGGACCGCGCCAGGCACCTCCGCCAGGGCCGCGCCGGCCCGCAGGGTGCGCCGCGGCCGGGACGGGATGCTCGTGCCGGTCGGCAACGGGGTCGCCGGCGGCACGGCGGCGGCTCCCGGCGCGGGAATCACACCCCCCGGCGCGCTGCCGCGCCGGACCGAGGTCCGGATGCTCGCGGGGCGGTACCAGGGCTGGACGGGCCTGATCGTGTCGATCGTGGCCCGCGGGACGGCGATCACCTACGACGTCACGCTGGCCGGGCCGGACGGCTCCAAGGCGCACACGCGCGTCGGCCAGGGGACCCGCGGCACGAGCTGGGACACGACGTCCGCGCCCGTCGTCCAGGCTGCCCCGGTGCCGGTGTCGGTCCGCGCTCCGATCCGCCGGCCCGCGGCCCGGACGCCTCCGGCCCAGGACGTGACCGCGTCGGCGCCCGTGCCGCCCCCCGTCGCGCCCGCGGCGCCGCTGCCCGTGAACGGCGTGCTGGCCAAGGGGACCCCGGTCCGGATGCTCGCGGGCATGTACCTCGGCTACTCCGGGGTGATCTCGTCGGTGCAGTCGAAGGCGACGCACGGCGTCATCGACGCGCTCTACACGCTGGCGCTGACCGGGCAGAACGACGAGAAGGCCCGCACGACGGTCAAGCACTCCTCGCTCGGCCGGGTCTGGGTCCGGGCCTGAGCCGGCTTCAGCCGGCCCCGAGCCCGTACCCGATCTTTCCCGATTCCGATCCCCACCTTACGCCCGCGCCGCCTTCCGCCCGCGGTGCGCCGGCTCCGGCAACGGCATCAGGTCGAGGGGCCTGGCCACCGGCTTCGGCCCGGGCTTCGCGTGCGCGTTCGCCTTCGGCGCCGGGACCGGCTTCGGCTCGGGCGCCCGGGTCGCTGCCCTGGGCTCCGGCTTCAGCGCGACCTTCGGCTCCGTCACCCGCGCGACCGGCTTCGGCTCGGCCGCGAGCGCGCGCGCCACGGGCGTCTTCGCGGCCTCGGACGCGACCGGCTTCGCGACCGGCCGGCCGACGATCCCGCCGGCGAGGCCCGCGACCTTCCGGAAGCACGCCTCGCACAGGTGTTCCCAGGCCTGCTGCTCCTTCAGCAGTCCCAGGATCGACAGGAGGAACGGCTCCGGGCACTGGGCCGGGCCCGCCTTGGACGCGACCTCGTGGAACGCGGCCGGGTCCAGGACCGCGCCCTCGTCCGGGCCGGACGTCCGGTAGGCCGAGAACGGCTCCCCCACGTCCTTCTTCCCGCACCGATCGCAATCGAACACGACCCTCTTCATGACCACCTCCCCGATCGCGTCCTGGCCGGCGTACTGGGCCGGCGTGATGCCGCGGGCGCGAAAGAACTCCCAGAACTCGTTGCAGTAATGCCGCTCCCGGCAGTTGTGCATGCAGGCGACCACGTACCGGAGGCTCGTCCCCTGGCACCTGATCTTGTCCTGCGGGAACCCCGTGCCGCGGTCCGCGAGGCCGAGGATCCCGGTCTCTCCCGCGGGGGCGCCGGCGTCTGGCGAGTCCGCGTCCACGGCCCGGATATTAGCAGTTCGGTGCGACGACGGGTTGCCAAGTTGCCCAGCGACGTCGTACGCTAGCCGGGATCCGCGAGCTGGCGAGGAGCCGGATTGCCCGACCGCAAGGTGTACAACGTCGTCGCGGCCGTGATCGAGCGCGACGGCCGCTACCTGATCACGCAGCGGATGGCCAAGGCCGTGTTCCCGTTGTACTGGGAGTTCCCGGGGGGGAAGGTCGAGGCCGGCGAGGACGACGCGACCGCGCTCCGGCGCGAGATGCTGGAGGAGCTGGCCGCCGACGTCGAGGTCGAGGGCGCCGTGGACCACACGCGGCACGACTACGCGGAGTTCACGGTCGATTTCCGCGTCTACCGCTGCCGCCTGCTGAACGAGGACATCCGGCCTCTCAACGTCGCGGACTTCCGCTGGGTCTCTCCGGACGAGTTCAAGGACTTCAGGTTCCCGCCCGCCGACGACGCGGCCATCGCCGCGCTCGCCGAGGAACGCTTCTCGGCGCCGGGTGGGGGAAAGGGCCAGTGATGGTACGCAGATGGGGGGCGGGCGCCGCCCTCGTCGTCATGCTCGCGGCGGCCGCGCCGGCGGTTGCCGCGGAAGCGGACGGCTGGATCCTCGACGCGATGAACCGGGAGCTGGAGCGGAGCCGCAAGGAACTGAAGCTCGGCGACTACGACCCCGCATACTTCGTCGCCTACACGGTGCGCGACAGCGACCGCTACTACGTCAGCGGCAAGAACGGCGCGCTGTTCTCCAGCACTCGCGTGCCCCACCGGCTCGCCCAGGTGGACGTGCGCGTCGGCGACTACGAGATGGACTCGTCCGAGGACTCGGAGTTCTCGTTCAGCCCGAACCAGAAGTGGATCCCGAACACGCTCGTCCCGATCGAGCAGTCGCCCGAGTCGCTGCGGCACGTCCTGTGGCTGATGACGGACTACAAGTACAAGGCCGCCCTGGTCTCGTTCATGAAGGTCAAGGCGAAGCGGGTCAACGACCCCAAGACCTCGCGCGTCGGCAGCATGTGCAGGGCCGAGCCGGTCCGTCTCGTCGAGCCCCCGAAGGCGCTCCGCTTCGATCTGCCCGCGTGGGAGGCCACGGTCCGCAAGGTCTCCGGCGTGTTCCTCGACTACCCCGACATCTTCGACTCGTCGGTCGAGACGTCGGCGGTGCGCCTGACGCGCTACTACGTGAACACCGAGGGATCGCGGATCTCGACGACGGACCTCTACTACCAGTTCTACGTCACCGCGGTCGCCCGGGCCGAGGACGGCCTCCTCCTGCAGGACACGGTCACGTTCTACGGCCGCGACGCGTCGGACATGCCGTCGAGGGACACGATCCTGAAGCAGACGCGCGAGATGGCCGACCTGCTGGTCCGGATGCGGTCTGCGCGGGTCATCGAGCCCGCGACCGTGCCGGTGCTGATGTCGCCCGAGGCGACCGGCGTCTTCTTCCACGAGACCATGGGCCACCGCCTGGAGGGCCAGCGCCAGGAGGACGAGGAGGAAGGGCGCACGTTCAAGGGCCACCTGGGCCAGCAGGTGCTGCCGGCGTTCATCGACATCTACGACGACCCGACCGAGTCGCGCTCGAACGGCGTCGCGCTGAACGGCGAGTACCGCGTGGACGACGAGGGCGTGGCCGCGAAGCGCGCGGTCCTGGTGGAGAAGGGCGTCCTCCGCGGCTTCCTCCTGTCGCGCCGCCCGGTCGAGGGCTTCTCCGCCTCGAACGGCCACGGCCGCTCGGACGGGTTCCAGCGCGCGGTCGGCCGCATGGCGAACCTCGTGGTGAGGGGCGCGAAGCCCGTCCCGCACGCGCGCATGAAGCAGCTCCTCCTGGACGAGGTCCGGCGGCAGGGCAAGCCGTTCGGCCTGATCATCGAGACGATCGCCGGCGGCGCCACCAACACCAGCACCTACGGCTTCCAGGCATACAAGGGCATGCCCCGGGTCGCCTGGCGCGTCGACGCCGCCACCGGCGCCGAGGAACTGGTGCGGGGCTTCGAGATCGTCGGGACCCCCCTCTCGTCGATCAACAAGATTGTTGCGACTTCGGACCGATACGGGGTATTCAACGGGTATTGTGGTGCCGAGTCCGGGTCGGTCCCGGTCTCGACCGTGGCGCCCGACGCCCTGTTCGCTGAGATGGAACTCCAGCGGGCGGAGGAAGGGAAGGAGAGGCTCCCCATCCTGCCGCCGCCATGGAGGTAGGGCGGAGGGCGGGCGCGGCTCTTGCCGAGGTTGGTGCATGTCCGAGGTCACCCGCGCGTTCGCGACCACCAGCGTGGGGCGGGTCCGGCAGCGGAACGAGGACGCCTTCCTGCTGATGCCCGAGCAGGACCTGTACGTGGTCGCGGACGGGATGGGCGGCCACCTGCGCGGCGACGTCGCCGCGAACCTGTGCGTGGACGCCATCCGCGACTGGTTCACCGGCAAGGTCGGCGACGACATGATGAACCGCGTCGCCGGGGCGGTCCGCGCGCTGTTCGGGCTGCACAGCCCCGGCGAGACCGACCTCGTCGCGGCGGTCGACTTCGCGAACCGCGTGATCTACGAGATGTCCGTCGCGAGCACGGCGTTCCGCGGCATGGGAACGACGCTCGTCGGGACCTACTTCCACGGCGCGACGCTGTTCGTCGTGTATTCCGGCGACAGCCGCCTCTACCGCTTCCGCAACGGCCGCCTGCGCCAGCTCTCGCGGGACCACTCGCTGCTGAACGAGTACCTGCGCCTCGAGATGATCCGGCCCGAGGACGCCAAGAACTTCCCTCACCGCAACGTGATCATGAAGGCGCTCGGGCTGAAGGAGCGCGCCGAGCTGGAGTTCTTCCGCCGGCGCGTCCGCAAGGGCGACGTCTACCTCCTGAGTTCCGACGGCCTGACCGACATGGTCGAGGACGAGGAGATCGAGGAGATCCTCGCCGACGGCGGGTCGCTCGAGGAGATGTGCCAGAAGCTCGTCGACGCCGCCATGGAGAGCGGCGGCCACGACAACATCACGGTCATGCTGGTCGAGTACCGGGGGTCCTAGAACAGGTAGAAATCCGTCCGCGGATCCACGTCCACCAGCGCCCCGCCCATCGCGACCAGCGCCTCCAGCCGGTCCCCGAACAGGCGCACCAGGGCCTCTCGCCGGTCCGCGATCGTCCTGAGCACCCGCTTGTTCCGGAGCAGCATGTTGACCGCGATCCACGCGTCCACCAGGTCCTGCGGGAGCGGCCGCCGCCGAGACACGCGCCGCGCCAGCGTCACCGCGCAGGCGCGCGTCAGCAACCACCTGAGCCCGGACACCGCGCGTGCCGTGGCGAGGTCCACCGGGTGCAGGAAGTCCTTGGATCTCCAGGCGTTGGTCATCGCCAGCCGCGCGAACCGCGCCGACTCCGGGTCCTCGTCCGACGCACACACCGCGTCCGCGAACAGGGGCACGTCCGACATCGCGTCCAGCAGCAGGTCCAGGTTCGACGTGTGGAACCGTACGCCCTCGCCCTCGGTCTTGTGCTCCTGCTTCAGCCGCGCGAGCGCCTCGCCGAGGTCCTGCAGGAAGCCGTAGAACTCGTGCCTCAGGTCCGCCTCGGCGATCGGCTCCGGCGCCGCCCGCCCCGCGGCCTCGAGCCGCGCCGCCACGCACCGTGCCGCGGCCAGCTCCATGCCGAACCCGCCGCTCGCACCCGCGATCGCCGCCACCGCCTCGTCCTCGAGCGCCTCGTACTCCGCGTATGACAGCGTGGCGACGCCGTCCAGCGACACGAACTGGCGCGCGGACGGCGGACGCGTCGCGAGCCTGAGCAGCGGGCGGATCGCGTCCATCTGCTCCGCCAGCGGGCGCCCCCGGGACGCGTCCAGGATCGAGCGGCACTCCGTCTGGAGCCCGACCACGACCCCGCGCGGCGTCAGCACGAACTGCAGCGGGAACAGCCGGCAGACGTGCGGCTTCGCCTCGGACCCCCAGCGCCGGTGGATGCCGCACAGGCCGTCCGGGTCGATGAACACGCACCCGCCGTTGCGCGACTGGCAGACCAGGATCTCGTCGTCTCCGCCGTCCGGAACCATCGAGAAGAACAGGCCCTTCCGCCCGGCGTACGCGCGCTTCAGCTCCTTGCGGCGGGCCGGGTTCAGACCCTGCATGACGTCGTCCGTGACCGGGCCGATGTTCGCGCCGAGGCAGCAGGAGCCGCAGGCGCGGCACTCGAACCGCAGGTCCGGCGGGACCACGATCGGCACGCGCGCCGGGTCCGCCTTCCAGTCCGCCTCGACCCGCGCCATGCGATCCGCCACGCCGAGCGTCTCGGACGTGTCGAGCAGCCCGAGCCCGTCGAACGCCGCCAGAACGCGCGCGAGCGCCTCTTCCGCGATTCCGCGCCCGGTCGCCGCGATCCGGGCCGCCAGCTCGTCCGCGGTCTGGAGCCGGTCCAGCAGCATCGCGATCTGCCGCCCGCGCTCGTCCACCTTCAGCTTGCGTCCGGCGCGGGGATCCGCGAGCCGCACCACGCCGTCCGCGCCTTCCTCCCAGGTCAGGTCGCGGCGAAGCGGGGGCACGAGGGGCGGGGAATCGGGCATTACTGCTCTCCGTGGAAGGCCGGGGCCGGGCTCATTGTACAGGGATTCGGGCCCCGGCGTTCCTTGACCCGGGAGCCGTCGGGAACGATAGTATCGGCAGGGTCCCGGGATTCGGAGGATTGCGGCGTGGCGGCAACGGACCTGAACAAGACCGGAGGGGGCATCATCACCGAGATCAACGTGACCCCCATGGTCGACATCATGCTGGTGCTGCTGATCATCTTCATGGTGACGGCCACCTACATCGCGCGGCGGGCGATCCCCGTGAACCTGCCGGAGGCCGCGACCGGCCAGGACGTGGAGGCCTCGACGCTGTCGATCGTGCTGTCGCCGGGCGGGGGGCTCCTGCTGAACGGCGACACGGTGACGCTCGACATGCTGCGCGAGCGCGTGCCGCCGGTGGTCGCCGCGAACCCGGACGTGCAGGCGGTGGTCGACGGCGACAGGACGGTCGAGTACGGGCGCGTGATGGAGGTGATCGACACGCTCCGGTCGGCGGGGGTGAAGAACTTCGCCGCGGCGGTCGAGCACTCGCCGAAGCCGATGTGAGGCGGGCCCCCTCGGGCTCGCCGGGGTTCCGTGATGCACCGGTGGGATTTCACGAACGGCCAGCGCGACGGCATCGGCGTCGCCGTGTCCGTGGGCGCGCACGCGGCCGTCGCGATCCTGCTGGTGGTCCTCGGCTGGGGGGAGCGGCGGAGCGACGCCCCGCCCCCCGCAAAGGATTGGGTGACGTTCTCTGTCAGGGACAAGCCCGCGGCGGGCCTCGCGTCCGGGACGCCGAGGAAGCCCGACCTGGACGGGCAGGTGGTCGACATCCCGAAGCCGGACGTGGAGCGCCTTCCCCCGCCGGACGCCCGCTTCCTGAGCCGCTGGAACACGGCCGTGGATCGCGAGGTCAAGGCGCGGGACCGGGGTCGCAAGCGCCCTGCCGCCGCGCCCGCGCCCGCCCCGGCGCCCGCGCCGGAGCCGGCCGAGGCCCCGAGACCCGCGGCGCCCGGGAAGCAGGTCGCGCGGAAGCCGGCCGGGGACGCCAGGGAGGGCGCGGGCGTGCGCCTGCCGGAGCGCGGGCGGACCGCGGGCCAGCCGGGGGAGGGCGGCGAGCCGACCCTGCGCGGCATGGGCGGCATGGACAGGCTGCTCCTGCCGACCGTCGACGGCGGCGGCCGGGCCGCGGCCCGCAACATGAAGGGGTTGGCCGGCGGGTACGTGTCCGACGACGCGATGCTCGGGGTGCCGGACGAAGGCGACACGACGCTCGTGAACTCCCGCAGCTTCAAGTACTTCGACTTCTTCCAGCGCGTGAAGGAGCGCGTGCGCGACGAGTGGAACCCGGGCGACATGTACCGCGCCCGCGACCCGTACGGGAAGGTCTACGGCAGCCGGGACCGCCTGACCGTGTTGAACGTGGTGCTGGACGCCGACGGGCGCGTCTCGCGGCTCGACGTCGCGAAGCAGTCGGGCCTGCCGTTCCTGGACCAGGAGGCCATGCGGGCATTCCGCGAGGCCGGCCCCTTCCCGAACCCGCCGATCGGGCTCGCGGACGACAGCGGCCGGATCGCGTTCCACTTCGGGTTCCTGCTGGAGGTCTCGTCGTCGAGATTCAACATGTTCTGGCAGCGGCCCGAATGATCTACCCCGCGCACCCCATCCCCGGTCCCCGTGCCCGTGCCCGTGTCCGTACCCGCCTGTCCCTGCCCCTGCCCCTGCTCCCGTCCCTGTTCCTGTCTCTCCTCCCCCCCCCGGCCCTCGCCGCCTCCCCCCCCATCGCCACCCCGCACTTCCGCTTCGTCCCCGACGACGGCGCCTCCGGCCTCGCCGAGCGCCTCGCCGGGATCGCGGAAGACAAGCGCCGCTTCGTCCTGGGCTACCTCGGCGTGCCGGACGACCGCGTGATCGAGGTCCGGATCGCGAGCACCGACGAGCGTATGGAGGAGATGGCGGGCGCGGGCCGGCCGGTGCGCGAGTGGGTCGCGGGGCTCGCGATGTCGGACCGCGACCTCGTGGTCATGTCCGCCCGCGGGAACGAGGTCTTCCACTCGTCCGACGTGTTCGTGCACGAGCTGGCGCACCTCTATCTCGACACCGCGCTGAACGGCCGCCGCGTGCCGCGCTGGTTCCACGAGGGGTTCGCGATGCTCGTCGCCTCCGAGGACCTCGGCGAGCGCCTGAAGACGCTGATGAACGCGGCCGCGACCGGCTCGTTCCTCGGCCCCGAGGCGCTCTCGGACGGCTTCCCCGCGGCCCCCCCGGCGGTGCACCTCGCGTACGCCGAGTCCATGATGTTCCTGCGCTTCCTGCACAAGAGCCACGGCATCGACGGCATCCGCGATCTGGTCCGTCAGGTGCGCAACGGCATGCCGTTCGACCTCGCGTTCGCGGACGTGTTCGGCGGGTCGGTCGAATCCCGCTGGCGCGCCTTCGAGCGCACCATCGACCCGTGGTCGTCGTGGATCGTGCTCCTGACCGGGACCGCGTTCCTCTGGATCCTGATCACCGGGCTGTTCCTGTGGGCGTACCGCCGCAAGAAGGGCAGGGCGGCGCTCAAGGCCCAGGCGTGGGCGATCCAGGAGGAGCTGGAGCGCATGCGGGCGGCCAAGGCGGCCGAGGCCGAGATGAACTGATGGCGCCGCGGCTCGACACCGTGCTCGACGTGGTCCCGCCGGGCGACCCCGCCGCGGTCGTCGCGCGGGTGCCCCGGGACCGGAGGCACCGGCTGGTCCTCGCGTGGCCGGGCGCGGCCGCGGATCCTCCGATTGCCGTGATCCGCGCCGCCCGGGCCGCCGGCTTCGCGCGCATCCGCCTGCGCGCGCCCGCGGCCGACCTCCGCGAGGCGCCGCTGCTCCGCGCCGTCGAGGCGGGACTCGACGAGGTCGAGGCGGCGCTGCCCGGCGACGGCGACTGGGGCGCGATCGCGGCGTTGCGCACCGAGGGCCGCCTGAGGCACGTCGCCGTGGCATCGTCCGGCACCGGGAACCCGTGCGCCGCGGACGAGGTCGTCCTGCCCGCCGCGCGCGCCGTCCCTTCCGGCTTCCGGCTCGCGGCCGTCCGCGGCGCGCCGCTCTGCCTCGTCCCGGGCCTGTCGCCCGACCGCGTCGTGTCGAACGCGTGGACCGCGTCCGGCCCAGGGCCCGCCCTCGACCTGCCGACCGAGGACCCGGGGCGAGCCTACTTCGCCCCGTGCGACCGCTGCTCGCTGCTCCTTGCCTGCGACGGCGTGCCGCTCGCCGCGTTCCGGCATGCCGGCGGCCGGGGCGAGGCGCGGCGGGAGACGATACGCGCGTTCGGGACGGGCGAGGCGGCGGAGGTCGAGCGGTCCCCGGAAGGCCTGCTCGCCCGTGTCCACCTCCCGACCCGGCTGTCCGGGCGCGTCCACCTGGCCGCGGTCGCGACCGGGGTCCGGCCTTGCGGCCGCGTCGTGGTCCCCGCGGGGCGGGCGGAGAGGCAGGCCGACCTGATCCGGCGTCTCGGGCTCCACGCGGAGGTGATCCCCCCCGAGGAGGCGCCCCCGGACCTCGACCCCGGCGCGACCGGCGCGCCCTCGGCCGCCCACGTCTTCCTCTCGCGCGACCCCGTCGCGGTCCGCGAGGCGGCCGGCGTCGAGCGCGCGTTCGCCGCGGGCCGCGGGTCCGGGGCCATGCAGCCGGACGAGTTCGCCCGGCGCATCGGCCGGGCGCTCGGATACCCGGACTGCTGCGTCGAGGCGTTCGTCGAGGCCGGCCGCCTCGCGACCACGGCCGACCTGCTGCGCGCCGCGCACGCCCGATCGCGCGCGTTTCGCTGGGAGCTGGACTGCCTCGACCCGCTCTCGCCCGTGACCCTGGTGCCGCACGTCCCGTGCCGCTTCGACTGCGGGCCGTCGCTCGACCTCGCGCGCCGCGTGCTCGCGGTCGCCCTGCCCGCCGTCCACCCGTTCCTGGACGGCTCCGCGGCCCGCCTGCTCGCCCGCGACGCGCGGCTGTACCCGGACGGCGGCGTGGTCACGTCGGACGCGGACGGCGGGCGGCCCGACTCGCCCTCGCTGCGGCCCGGCCGGCCGATCCACGCGTCCGTGCGCGCGGCGCTGCCCGCGATGCTGCGCGACGGCGTGGCGGGGGCAGGGGAGGGGGCGGTGCTGTTCGCGTTCGGGGGGTGAGGTCGCCCCGCCTACAGCGCCGCGGCACGCTCCATCAGGTCCACGCAGCGGCTCGAGTAGCCCCACTCGTTGTCGTACCAGGCCAGGACCTTCACCATGCGGCTGTTCGGCATCACCATGGTCTGCCTGGAATCGAAGATCGACGAGTGGGGGTTGTGGATGATGTCGGTCGAGACCAGCTCGTCCTCGGAGTACTCGAGGATGCCCTCGAGCGCGCCCTCGGCCGCGGCCTTCATCGCCGCGTTGATCTCCTTCTTCATCTCCTTCGGGTCGCGGACCTGGATGCGCTCCAGCTCGCACACGAAGTCGACGATGGACCCGTCCTGCACGGGCGCGCGGATCGAGATGCCGTCCAGCCGTCCTTCCAGCTCCGGGATGATCTTGCCGATCGTCTTCGCGGCGCCGGTGCTGGTCGGGATCAGGTTGACCGCGGCGCTGCGGGCGCGCCGGAGGTCCTCCTTGTGGATCTGGTCCAGGATGCGCTGGTCGTTCGTGTAGGCGTGCACGGTCGTCATCATGCCGCGCACCACGCCGAACGCCTCGTGGAGCACCTTCACGACGGGCGCGAGGCAGTTGGTGGTGCACGAGGCGTTCGAGATCAGCCGGTGCTCGGCCTTCAGGGCCGCGTCGTTCACGCCGAGCACGATCAGCGCGTCGACCGAGTCCTTCGGCGGCACGGTCAGCAGCGCCTTCTTCACGTTGCGCTTCAGGTGCTCCTCGATCTGCTCGCGCTTGCGGAACACGCCCGTGGACTCGACGACGAAGTCGAGGTCGTACCGGTCCCACGGGATCTCGGCGGGCGACCTGGCCGAGTGCACGTCGATGCCCTGGCCGTCCACCACGATCTGCGTGTCCGTCGCCTCGACCTTCCCCGGCCACCGCCCGTGCGTCGAGTCCCACTGGAACAGCTTCGCGTTGAACATCACTCCCTTGGCGAAGTCCTTCGGGTCGACCAGGTCGTTCAGCGCCAGGACCTTGTGCCCCCGCGCGATCGCCGCGCGCGCGACCAGGCGCCCGATGCGCCCGAACCCGTTGATCCCGATCCTCAACTCCCTGGCCATGCTCCGCTCCTCGATGTTGTTGCCGTCGTCTGCAAGGTCGCTCGGGATTGTAACCGCTCCCGGGCGGTCGTCAACGGAGCGGGCGCGACAAGCATGTCATGGGCCAGGGTTCCGGCGTTGCGGTGGGTTTGTACAACTCCGCGAAACCCCGGTAGGATCCGGCTGGCATCATCCGTGCAAACGGAAGAAGGCAGTCCGGGGATGTCCGGGCGGATTGGAGAGGAGGGGACGATGAAGACGACGGCAACGAAGTTCCTGACGGCGTGTCTCTGTGCGGGCGCCCTCGGTCTCGCGGCGTGCGGGACGGAGGGCGGAGGGGGCGAGGAGAAGCCCGGCCTCCGGACGTTCGAGCTGAAGTACTGCGACTCGGACACGGACTGCGGCTCCGACTTCCAGTGCTCCGCGGTCTACTGCGCGGACAGGTGCATGCCCGACCCGAACGGCAAGTGCCTGCCGTGCAACGCCGGCCACGCGGGCCAGTGCCTGCCGAAGCCCCCGACCGGCTGCGACGCGGTCAAGTGCGCGGCCGGCGAGGAGTGCCTCGAGCTGTGCACCGGGCTCTGCGACGTCTCGACGAACAAGTGCATCGACGTGGCGTGCGAGGCCGTGTGCGTGCCCGCGAAGACGGACTGCACGTCGGATGCGGAGTGCGGCAAGGGCTTCCACTGCGAGGTCGCGTGCGCGAAGTGCGCGGACCCGACGATGCCCGCCGAGGCCGGCTCCGACCGCGCCGCCGGCGCGCCCGCCTACGAGCCGCCCCCGAAGTGCCTCGGCGGCGAGTGCATCGGCCGGTGCGTGGCGGACCCGCCGGGCTGCGACTACGACAAGGAGTGCGGCGAGGGCTTCGTCTGCGAGCCGGTCATGTGCCCGGCGATGTGCGCCCCCGACGGCATCGGCGGCTGCCTGCCCTGCAACGGCGGCAGGATGGGCCAGTGCGTGCCCGCGCCGAAGGACGGCTGCAAGTCCGACGCGGACTGCGGGCCCGGCAAGCGCTGCCAGCAGTTCTGCATGGGCTGGTGCGACGCGTTCGCGCCGGAAGGCGCGACGGACGTGGCGTGCAAGCAGGAGTGCAGGGGCGAGTGCGTGCCCGCGGAGCCGTCCTGCGACGTCGTGAAGTGTCCGGCCGGGACCGAGTGCCAGGTCCTCTGCTCGGCGTGCGCCGGCGAGGCCGCCGACAAGGCCGCGGGCGCCATGGCCGACCCCGCGGTCCCCGAGCAGATCGCCCCGCCGTGCGGCGAGTGCATGGTCCAGTGCGTCCCGATCCCGCCGCCCCCGAAGGGCTGCAACGCGGACGGCGACTGCCTCCCCGGCCAGCACTGCGAGCCGGTCTACTGCGACATGATGTGCCGGCCGGACGGCAAGGGCGGCTGCCTGCCCTGCAACGACGGCTGGATCGGCCAGTGCGTGACCGACCCCATCAACGGCTGCCTCGCCGACGCCGACTGCCCCCCCGACCACCGGTGTGAGACGGTCTGCATGGGCGCCTGCGAGCCGATGGGCGGCTGCTTCGAGGAGTGCTTCGGCCAGTGCGTGCCGATCCAGAAGGGCTGCTCGTCCGACATGGACTGCGGCAAGGGGCAGCGCTGCGAGTGGCTCTGCACCGAGGCGTGCCCGACCCCGCACGGCGGCGCGTCCGACCGCGCGGACCCGGCCTTCCGGGCGCCCGAGTGCACCGGCCAGTGCTTCGGCCAGTGCGTGGACGTGATCGTGCCCGGCAAGTGCAACGCCGGCACCGACTGCCCGGCCGGCTACGTGTGCGAGCCGGTCTACTGCGCGCAGTACGACTCCGACATGTGCTTCCCCGACCGCAAGGGCGGGTGCGGGCCGATGCCGCCGTGCAACGACGGGTGGCTCGGCGAGTGCGTCCCGAAGCCGGTCGAGGGGTGCTACGACGACTCCCAGTGCGACCCGGGCATGGAGTGCCGGATCCAGTGCATGGGCGGCTGCTCCGCGGGCGGCGGGTGCACCGAGGCCTGCTTCGGCGAGTGCGTCCCGAAGCAGTCCGGCTGCGGCCCGGACCAGCCCTGCCCGGCCGGGTTCGAGTGCCGGATGATGTGCGTCGATTGCGCCCCTGGCGCCGACTGCATGGGCGGCTGCTTCGGCCAGTGCATCCCGACGACCCAGCCGGTCCGGTGCAACGCCGACGTCGAGTGCGGCCCCGGTTTCCACTGCGAACTGGTGTTCTGCACGATGGAGTGCGGCGCGCGCGCGGACGGCGCCGCCAAGCCCGCGTGCCTTCCCTGCAACGAAGGCTACCTCGGGCTCTGCACCCCGGACGCCCAGAGCGGCTGCATGGACGACACCGCGTGCGCGGCCGGCGAGGTCTGCCAGGTCTTCTGCACGGGCGTGTGCGACCCGAACGGCGGCTGCAAGGAGGAGTGCCTCGGCCAGTGCGTGCCGAAGCAGCAGGGCTGCTCCTCGGACGCGGACTGCGGCGAGGGCTGGGCGTGCGAGAAGCTCTGCCCGCCGTGCGGCGGCGGCGCCACCCCGACCGACCCGTCCGGCGCCGGGTTCATGCCCGCTCCGCCGTGCGTCGATGCCGAGTGCTACGGCCAGTGCGTGCCCAGGGCCGCGACCTGCGGCGACGGCGTCGCCTGCCCGGCCGGCCAGGTCTGCGTCGAGAAGTTCGAGTGCCCCCCGTGCGTCTATGCCGAGCCCGCCTGCATGATGTCCTGCGTGGTCGCCTTCGAGTGCGTCCCCGTGCCGTCCGAAGGCTGCAAGGGCGACGCCGAGTGCGCGGCCGGCCAGAAGTGCATGATCGCCTGCCCCACGATGTGCTCCCCCGAGGGCTGCTCCCAGGACTGCCAGGGCGTCTGCGTGTAGGGTCCGCGGCGCACCCGCCATTGACTTCCCCCCGCTCCCGTCCGATCATGCCTCAGCCGTTTGAATGGAGCCCCCCATGGTGGTCGACCTCTGGCGCGACGTGGTCATGAAGGCGGTCCTGGAGCGCTTCTCGCCGATCGCGCTTCGCGTGCTGGCGGACGAGCGCGTCCAGAACCTCCTGACCCAGGCGCTGAACCTCCAGGCGGACATGCGCGAGAACATCGAGGCGCAGGTCAAGCTCGTGGCGCGCACGCTCGAGCTGGTCACCCGCGACGAGCTGTCCTCGCTTCGCAACGTGGTCCGCGACCTGGAGTCCGAGGTCTCGCGACTTCGCCACGAGCTGTCCCGCTCCCGCAGCGAGGCGACCGCCGCGCCGGAGCCGCCTCCCCCCCCGAAGCCGGCGCCGACGCCCGCTCCGAAGCCGGCGCCGACGCCCGCTCCGAAGCCCGCCCAGGCGGATGCTCCGGTGCGCCGCGGCCCGGGTCGCCCCCGCAGGACGAAGTGACGGGGGGTGCGCTGCCCGATCGGGGCCGCCTCCCGTGTCAGGAGTCCCGCTTCTCCAGCGAATACGTGCGGTACTCGACCGCGAGGCGGGTGGACCGGATCCGCTCGGATGCGGACGCCTCGAGCTGGCGGATGCGCTCGCGCGTGAGGTTCATGATGCGGCCAACGTCCTCGAGCGTCACCGGGCCGCGGTCCGCGATGTCCAGGACGCAGGAGTCGGTCATCTCCCAGGGCTTCACGTCCGGGAAGTTCAGCTTGATCGAACCCGTGCGGGGATTGATGTCCAGGTACAGGTGGTACTTGCAACTTACCCAGGGGCACGGCCTCGGCCCGCCCTGGCAGTCGGACCTGCGCTTGGGCCGCATCTCCTGCAGCTCCCTCTCCAGCTCCTCGTCGATCTCGATGCCGTCGGACAGGTCGACGTTCTTCAGGCGTCGCGCGGCGATGGTGCGGGACTTGCGCTTGCCCTGGTGCCGCTCCTCGCCGGGCGCCCTTCCGAAATGCCCGCCCGGCCGGTTCCTCGGGTCCATTGGACTCCCCACGCGAGTCAGCGACGACTAGTACCACAATCACGGACCCAAGGAAAGCGGTTTCGGAGGCGGTCCGAAGCGGCCTCCAGGCTTCGAGATCGAGCCGCCGGAGCCCCGCCCCGCCCGATCGACGGACCACGCTCGCCCCCATGGTCCCTCGGCCAGCGGACGGAAGACCTCCGGCATGGACTCCGCCCAGGCCCGCTCGGGCGGGGGAGGGTCGAGCGCAACCAGGACGTCCGCGCGAGTCGCGAGCAGCCGCTCGATCCACGCGTCGCGGTCGAGCTTCGGAGCCGTCGCGTCGCTGAACGCGTAGTCGGGGATCTCCCCCCCCCGCGTGGCCGGCACGTGGAAGACGTCGTTCTGGAGGCGCGACCCGAACCAGGGCCATGTGTACCAGTTGTGGCCGACGCCGTCGAAGCCCGCGGTCAGGGCGACCCGCCGCCCCTCCGGCCCGTCGAGCGCCTGCCACGACGGCCACGCGGACAGCGAACTGCGGCTGGCGGGGTGGAGGTCCCATGCGTCGCCCCTGGCCGCGGCGGCCCACGTCGGGTAGCGCGAGGCCGAGCGGATCGCGGGCACGACGGCGAGCGCGACGACGACGGCCGCCGGGACCCACCTCCGCGCCGGCCCGATCGCGACCAGGACCGCCGCCGGGACCAGGCACGCCGCCGCGAGCAGGACGCCCGGCACGTCCGCGCCCGACCAGCCGAGCGGCAGGCCGAGCGCCAGGCCGGTCCCGATCGCGACGACGCGGATGCCCGCCGCGATCCGGCCGTCCAGCGGGGCTGCCAGAACGATCAGCGCCGCGGCAGCGGGCAGGAGGAAGCGCCCCACCTTGTCGAGCCACCACGGCACGACCAGGAAGCCCCGGACCTCCCCCGACAACTGGGCGGCGACCGTGACCGCGGCCCCGGCCACGGCGATGGCGACGGCGGCCCGCCGCCCCGGGCGCCACGCCCCGAGCGCGCCGGCGATGCCCAGGCCCGCGAGCAGCGGCATCGACGGCCCGAGGTTCAGGTGAGGCAGGCCCGTCGGGACGAACAGCGCCGCGAGCACCGTCCAGGCCGATGCCTCCATGCCGGTGGCCGCGCCGGAGTGGACGGCGAGGAACTCGGGGCTGCCCGCGAAGACCTCGACGCCCGCCACGGAGAGCGGTAGCGGATACAACGGGTTGCCGGTCGCGATCCACGTGTCGAGGTAGGTGGGCAGGGCGATCGCCGCGGCGGCGACGCACGCGACCGCGTTGCGCGGTCGGGCGAGGGCAGCGAGTCCGATCGCGAGCCACGGCAGCCCGGCGGCACGCGTCGCAGCGGCCAGCGCGAGCGCGAGCACCGCGAGGGCGGCGTGGCGTCCGGCAAGCCCGATCCCGAGCAGCAGCAGGGCGAGCGCGGGCAGGTCCACGTACGCGGCCGTCATCGCCTGGAGGACCGGGGGAAGGGTGCCGACGCACAGGGCCGTGGCGATGGACGAGCGTCGCGTGCCGCCGAGCGCGCGCGCGGCCACGTACCCCCCGGCAAGGGTCGCGGCCCACGTCGCGGCGCTTGCGAGCGGAACCATGGCGTCGCTCGAGCCGGGCAGCAGGGCCCAGGCCCACAGCGAGTCGCCCGCGTCGGGGTAGCGCGCGCAGTAGCGCCAGGCGTCAGGGGCCGCGAACGCGGTCAGGTCGCCGTGCCGCACCCACGTGGCGGCCCGGGCAAGGTGGTAGGTCAGGGCGTCGAACGCGAGCGGCGGGGCGGACAGGCCCCGGACCAGTCTTGCCAGGGCGATGGCGCTCGTGGCCGCCATGGCGACCCGGAGCGGGGTGCCTGCCTCGCGGACCGCGTGGGTCGCGGCGCGCGCGTCGGCGCGGAGCGCCTGCCACGCGGGTCCGCGAATGCGCGGGTGCAGTGTCGCGACTGCAAGAGGCATCGCGATCGCCAGCGCGACGACCGGGTGGAACAGCGACAGCGCGCCGAGCACCCGGAAGGCGACGTAGCCGCCTGCCCAGGCGATCACGATCGCGGCGGCGAGGCGGGTCCGCGGCGGCGCGTCCGGCCCGGCCGCGCGCACCGCGGCCACCCAGGCGGGCCACGCCCAGCCGCCTGCGAACGCGACGGCGGCGAGCGCGACGGCGAGCCCGGCGGCGAGGTCGTCCGTTCGATCCCTCCCGTGCGGGGGGTCAGGCGGGCGCGGTCGCCCCGTCCGCGGACGCGGGGGCGGTCGCCTCCGGGATCGGCCCGGCGCCGAGGTCCGGCCGCGGGTTCAGCCACAGGTCGACCGGCACGCGCACCCCGGCGGGCCGGAACGGGAGCATCACCTTCCGGCCGATCCCCGCGCTGTGGTAGGCCGCGAGCATGATCTCCAGCACGTCCAGGCCGTCCTCGCCGGACTCGATCGGCGTCGCGCCGGTCCGCATGCACTCGACGAAGTGCGCGTCCTCCTGCGGGTACCCGTTGTTCCAGAGCCAGTCGAAGTCGGGGTGCACCCAGCCCTTGGACGGCTCCCACATGTCCGGGAACCCGTTCTCGGAGAACGCCTTCAGTCCCATGCCCTTGAGGAGGTCCGCAAAGACGACGCCCTCGGTCCCGAAGACCTCGAGCGTCGAATCCATGCCGCCCTTCAAGGCCCAGGACGACTCCGCCTGGCCCACGGTGCCGTCCTCGAACTCCATCACGATCAGGACGTGGTCCTCCTCGCGCGTGATCTCGCCGTGGAGGTACGTGCCCATGTGCGCGAGGACGGACTTCACGCGCTTCTTGCCGACCACCCAGCGGATGCACTCGATCGCGTGGCAGCCCATGTCCATCAGGATCCCGCCGCCCGCCTCCTCCTCCTTCCAGAACCACGGCGAGTAGGGTCCCGCGTGCTTCTCGCACTGGCGCACCAGGTAGGGCCTGCCGATCCCCCCGGATTCCATCAGCTTCTTCGCCTTCACGAACTTCGGGATGAAGCACAGCTCCTCGGCGTACGCGAGGACCACGCCCGCCTTCCGCGCGGCCGCGATCATGGCCCGCGCGTCCTCGAGCGTCAGCGCGAGCGGCTTCTCGCACACCACGTGGCGCCCCGCCGCGAAGCAGTCCATCGCGATGCGCGCGTGGTAGCAGTTCGGCACGCCGATCACGACCGCGTTCACGTCCGGGTCCTGGAGCATGGCCGCGTGGGACGGATAGGTCTTCGGGATCCCGTTCTCCTCGGCGAACGCCTGCCCCCGGAGCGTGTCCACGTCCGCGATCGCGACGACCTCGACGCCCGGCACGGTCCGGAGCGAGTCCAGGTGCACCTTCGCGATGAACCCCGATCCCACGATGCCGAACCCGATCCTGTCCATCACGGCCTCCCCTCTCCCGTACCCGAACCCCAGCCCGAGCTCGCCGCTCGCCCCTACGCAAGCTCCGCCGCGTGTCGCTGCACCTTCGCGATCGCCGTCACGATGTCGTCCACGTCCGCCCGCGAGCCGGACAGGTGCGGGTAGTGCATCCACACCGCCTCCTCGTACGCGGCCTTCTCCGCGACCGGGCACGAGATGCTCCGGCCGCCTTCCAGGATCCCCTCCCCGTACCGCTCGCGCAGGGCCGGCCACTCGTCCGACCGCGCGTTGAAGATCGGGATCTGGTACAGCGGCACGTAGAACGTCCCGTCGAGGTCCACGCCCTCGGCCTCCAGCGCCTGGAGGAAGCGGTCGCGGTGGATCCCGGCGAACGCAGCGGAATCGAAGCGCATCAGGGTCTGGTACGCGTGCTGCCGGGTCACGCGGGGGTCGGTGTCGAGCACGCGGAGGCCGGCGACGTTCGCGTGCAGGGTCTCGCGGAAGTACGCGAGCATCTCGGCGCGCTTGCGCGTGACCTCGTCCAGCCGGTCCATCTGGCCCATGAGCACCGCGATCTGCAGCTCGGACAGCCGGAAGTTCCACCCGAAGAGCTGCTCGTCGAAGCCGTCGTACCCCGGCTCCTTGCGGCCGCAGTTGACGAGCGACATGACCTTGGCGCGGTACGTGTCGTCGTTGCAGAGGATCGCGCCGCCCTCGCCGGACGTCATCAGCTTGGACGACTGGAAGCTGAACGACCCGAAGTCGCCCATGCTGCCCACGCCCTTGCCGCGCCACTGGCCGCCGTGCGAGTGCGCGCAGTCCTCGATGACCACGAGCCCGTGCCTCTTCGCGATCTCGAGGATGCGGTCCATGTCGGTCATCTGGTGCCCGAGGTGGACCGGGATGATGGCCTTCGTCTTCGGGGTGATCGCGGCCTCGACGCCCGCGGGATCCATGCACCAGCTCCGCGCCTCCACGTCCGTGAAGACCGGCACCGCGTTCAGGTGGACCGCGCACGAGGCCGTCGCCATGAACGTGTAGCAGGGCACGATCACCTCGTCCCCCGCCTTGATGCCCGCCGCGCGGAGCGCGATCTCGAGCGTCACGGTCCCGTTCGCCGCGGGGATGCCGTACCGCGCGCCGTGGTACTCCGCGAACCGCCGGCCGAACTCGAGCGCGCGCGGGCTCGGGAACGGGTAGCCGCCCCAGCGCCGCGACTCGAGCGCGTCCATCACGTACTTCCGCTCGCGGTCGTCGAACTGGGGCCACGGCGTGAACGGCGTGCTTCGGACCTTGGTGCCACCGAACAGGGCGAGCTTGTCCACGGTTCCTCCTTCTACGACGCAGGCACGAAGTCCCCGGCCGCCTCCATGTCGGCCAGGACCGCGCGTGCCTTAGACAACGTCCGGACCAGCGGGTTCGCGAGCAGCGCCGCGAGCGCCTTCGCCCGCGACCGCGTCATCGCCGCCTCGACCGTCAGCCGCTCGTACGACTTGACCTGCCGAACGAGCCCGAACACCTCCTCGGGGAGCGGCTCGACCGGGAGCGGCCGCACGCCGGCGCGCGAGACCTCCGCCGGGACCTCGACCGCCGCGTCGTCCGGCAGGCCGGGGATGGCGCCGCGATTCAGCGTGTTCACCACCTCGCGGCGCGGCGCGTCCGACAGCAGGCCGAGCATGACGGACACCGCGACCCGCGAGTACCAGGCGCCCCCCCGCTCCGCGAGCAGGGCCGGCTTCTCGTGCTGCGCGGGGTCGCGGTAGATCGCGAACAGCCGCTCCTCCAGGTCCATCACGTCCTGGGCGCGGGTGCGGCCCCGCGCGGCAAGCTCGGAGACGACCTCCTCGGTCGCGTAGAAGTAGCGCAGGTAGGGCGAGGGCACCGCGCGGATCGCCCCGAACAGGTCGGGCCCGAAGTCCATGTCGGGCACGTTCCTCGGGCCGCCTCCCGAGGCGAGCGCCGCGAGGATCGGGCCGGTGACGTCCTCGCCGCCGATCCGGATGCCGCGGACCCAGCCCAGGTGGTTCAGCCCGGCGTAGTCCAGCTCGACCGCGTCCGCGTCCAGGCCGAGCGCGGCGGCGGCCTCCAACCGCATCGTGATCGGGATGTTGCACAGGCCGACCCCGCGCACCCCGCCGTGACGCAGGAGGGCCTCGGTCACGATGCCGGACGGGTTCGTGAAGTTGACCACCCAGGCGCCGGGCGCGTGCGCGCGGACGGCCGCGGCGACCTCGAGGATGGCCGGGATGGTGCGCACGGCCTTCGCGAAGCCCCCCGCGCCCGTGGTCTCCTGGCCGAGCAGCCCGTGGCGGAGCGGCATGGACTCGTCCCGGTGGCGGGCCTGCTGGCCGCCGACGCGGACCTGCGTGACCACGAACGTCGCGCCCGCGACCGCGTCCGCGAGGTCGAGCGTCGAGATGGTCGCGAACCGCGCCCCCGCGTGGTCCGCCATGCGCCGGCAGAAGCCGTGCACCGGATCGAGCCGGGACGGGTCGATGTCGTGGAGCACGACCTCGGAGACCGCGAGCGCCGCCGCGTTCGCGACGAGTCCCTCGAACAGCTCCGGGGTGTGTTTCGATCCCCCGCCGACGACCGCGATCTTCACCGTGGCCTCCGCCGCGACAGACGGCGCGGATAGTTTGCACCGTGCCGGGTGGGCAAGTCCAGGGGAAAGGGAACCGAACCGGGGAGGTCCACAAACGCAGAGGGCGCCTTGCGGCGCCCTCGCGTGCCGGTGGAAGGAAGAGGGTTACTCGGTCTCGTTGTCCACGAAGAACGCGGAGGCGCCGATCTGCGCGCACTCGACGTACTGCGTGGCGGCCGACGGATCACCGAACATCAGCCGCTGGAAGGTCGAGTAGGTCGTGTCGCAATCGAGGTCGGCGTGCGCGTTCGCGGTCGCCTGCGCCGAGTTGCGGACCGACCCGTTCGACTGGAAGGAGTACTGGAAGTACACCTCGTCGTTGATCTGGAAGGTCAGCGCCGACCAGGAGGGGGTGGTCCACAGGCCGGTGTTGCTGTCGCAGCGGCCGTCGTGGTTGGCGTCCGGCGTCTTGCAGCAGTCATCGGCCGGGGTCAGGCCCTGGGTCGTCGGGAACTGGCAGAAGATGCGCGAGCCGTTCGCCGCGACGTGCGGGGCGGTGTAGTAGTACGCCGCGCCCTTGTAGATCTTGTCCAGCTCGTCGATCGCCTCCGTGGTCTTCGCGCGCCGCATGTACTTGATGAACGCCGGCACCGCGATGACCGCGAGGATGCCGAGGATGGCCACGACGACCATCAACTCGACCAGCGTGAAGCCCTTGAACCCGAACCGTCTCATCTTGCCCAGCATCTCGAACCTCCTCTTGTAAAACCTCAGCCCCTGCCCGTTGCCCCCGGGCCCCTTCATTCCTCGAACGCCCGCTCTCTCCCGAGGCGTCCCGTCCGCGAAAGCCACCAGATGCAACCGGTGTGCCAGTCGCAATCTCCGCGTCCGCATTGGGGATCCCTCGTGATCGAACCGCGACGCCCACCGCGCATGGACAAATTTCAGCACCGGCGACTGACAAGAATTGTCACAGGACGGGACGTTCCCCAGCACCCGGCGACTGACAAGAATTGTCACAGGACGGGACGTTCCCCAGCACCCGGCGACTGACAGGAACTGCCACGGCAACGGAACCGTCCCCGGCGGAGCTGTCTCGGATCGATCCGAACCGGCTTGTCAAAGAATGAAGGGGGCTCGCCATTCGGCGCCGCGGCCCCGGGCGAGGACCGCGTTCCCCGCGCGATGCTACGTCGGCCGTTCGCGGGCTGCAAAGCAGACGACCGCAAGATGTCTCGGCGTGGTACCGGGGGGGGGCGAGTCGGGTACGGGCACGGGCTCGGGCTCGGGCTCGGGCACGGACACGGGCTCGGGCACGGGTACGGGTTCGGGCACCGCGCAGCCCGCCCGCACAATCCCTTCCGGGAGACCCCCGCCCGCGCACGGCCGTCCCTTCATCACGGCGGGCCGCGCCGCGGTGGCGCCGCGCGACACGCCGCGACCTCCCTGAGCGTGCGCGGCCCGAGGCCGGAGCGGGCGGGGTGGGGAACCGGCGGGCACGGGCTCGGGCACGGGCACGGGTTGGGGCTCGGGTACGGGCTCGGGTACGGGTCGCACGCCAGAGCGGGGGGCCGAGGATAAGCCGCGAGCCCCGGGAACTGCCGTCGAGCCGGGCCAAGGCGCAGGCGGGGCGAGTCGGCTTCATCCGAGGGTAGCCGGGCGGCTTCAGTCCGCCCGGCTAGATATCGAAGTACAAAGCGAACTCGTACGGATGAGGCCGGATCGACACCTGGAGCGCCTCGGCCTCCCGCTTGTAGTCGATCCACTTCTCGATCAGGTCGGGGGTGAAGACCTCGCCCGCCAGCAGGAAGTCGTGGTCCGCCTCGAGCCGGTCGAGCGCCTCGGTCAGCGCGCCGGGCGCGCGCGGGACCTTCTTCGCCTCCTCCGGCGGCAGGCCGTAGATGTCCTTGTCGAGCGGCGGCCCGGGCTCGATCTCGCGCTGGACGCCGTCGAGCCCCGCCAGCAGGATGGCCGCGAACGCCATGTAGCCGTTGCAGGACGGGTCCGGGGTCCGGAACTCCAGCCGGCGCGACTTCGGCGACGCGCTGTACATCGGGATCCGGATGGCCGCGGATCGGTTCCGCGACGAGTACGCGAGGTTCACCGGCGCCTCGAACCCCGGCACGAGCCGCTTGTAGCTGTTCGTCGTCGGGTTCGTGATCGCGCAGAGCGCGGGCGCGTGCCTCAGGATGCCCCCGGCGAAGTGCAGGGCCATCTGGGACAGCCCGGCGTACTGGTTGCCGGAGAAGAGGTTCTGGCCCGCCTTCCAGATGCTGACGTGGCAGTGCATGCCGCTGCCGTTCTCCTCGAAGAGCGGCTTCGGCATGAACGTCGCGGTCTTGCCGCGCCGCCGCGCCACGTTCTTGATCACGTGCTTGAACCACATCAGCCGGTCGCCCATCTGCGTCAGCGGGCTGAACCGCATGTCCACCTCGCACTGGCCCGCGCTCGCGACCTCGTGGTGCTGCGCCTCGACGTCGATCCCGAGCCCCTGGAGCGTCAGCACGATCTCGGTGCGCAGGTCCTGCAGCGAGTCGGTCGGCGGGACCGGGAAGTACCCCTCCTTGTAGCGGATCTTGTAGCCGAGGTTCGGGCCCTCGTCGCGGCCCGAGTTCCAGCGGCCCTCCGACGAGTCCAGGTGGTAGAACCCGAAGTGGCGGCCCTGGTCGAACCGCACGTCGTCGAAGATGAAGAACTCGGCCTCGGGCCCGAAGTGCGCGATATCGCCGATGCCGGTCGATTTCAGGTACGCCTCGGCCTTGCGCGCGATGAAGCGCGGGTCGCGCGAGTACGGCAGCCGCGTCACCGGGTCCACGACGTTGCAGATCAGCGACAGCGTCGGCACCTCGGTGAACGGCTCCAGCACCGCGGTCTCGGGGTCCGGGATCACCAGCATGTCGGAGTTCTGGATCTGCTGGAACCCGCGGATCGACGACCCGTCGAACCCGAACCCGTCCTGGAACGAGTCCCCCGAGAGCTGCTGGATCGGCACGCTGAAGTGCTGCCAGACGCCGGGCAGGTCCGAGAACTTCAGATCGACCATCCGGCAACCGTTCTTGTCGGCGAATTCGAGGACTTCGCTCGGGGTCATGTCGCTCCTCCTTCAGATCGCCAGGGGGCCGCGCTCGCCCGTCCGGATGCGCACGGCCTCCTCCACCGGGATCACGAACACCTTGCCGTCCCCGATCTTGCCGGTGAACGCCGACTTCAGGATCGCCTCGACCACCGCGTCGACCAGGTCGTCGTTCACCACGATCTCGACCTTCAGCTTCGGGACGAGGTCCACGACGTACTCGGCGCCGCGGTAGACCTCGCGGCGGCCGAGCGAGCGCCCGAACCCCCGCGTCTCGGACACCGTCATGCCGAGCACCCCCGCCTGCATGACCGCGTCCTTGACGTCATCCAGCTTGAACGGCTTGATGATCGCCTCGATCTTCTTCACCGGCAGGCTCGCGGAACGGTTGCCGGATGGTACGGCACGTCTTTGACTTGCGTCAACGTGTAGGGGATCATCTCTCCCGCGCCGTTGCGCTTTCCGTCCGGAGGCGACCGCTTGGATCCCGCCCAGGACCGGCCTGACTCCCCCGGGTTCCGCCGCGGCCTCGGTCTCTTCGACTCCGCGAACCTCGTCATGGGATCGATGATCGGCAGCGGGGTCTTCATCGTCTCCGCGGACATCGCCCGGCAGGTCGGCGGCGGGCTCTGGGTGCTCGTCGTCTGGGCGGTCGCCGGCCTGATGACCGTGCTCGGCGCCGCGTCCTACGGCGAGCTGGCCTCGCTCTTCCCGGCCGCGGGGGGGCAGTACGTCTACCTCCGCGAGGCGTTCGGCCGGGCGCCCGCGTTCCTGTATGGCTGGACGCTCTTCCTGGTCATCCAGACGGGGACCCTCGCCGCGGTCGCGGTCGCGTTCGCGAAGTTCCTGGGCGTCCTGGTTCCGGCGATATCCGCTTCCGAATACGTCCTCTACCTGCCCGACCTGCCCGGCGGCGTCGCGATCGGCGTCACCACGCAGCAGGCGGTCGCGGTGGCGGTCCTGGCCGCGCTGACCGCGAACAACTCGTTCGGGCTGTCCGCGGGCAAGGCGGTCCAGAACGTGTTCACGGTCCTGAAGGTGGCGACGCTCCTCGGGGTCACGGCGCTCGGGCTCGCCCACGCGTCCGATGCCGGCGCCCTGCGCGCCTCCGACTTCGCCGCCGCCTTCCGCGCGGACGGTCCCATCTCCGCGTCCGGGCTGCCGGTCGCGATCGCGGTCGCCCTGGTCGGCGCGCTGTTCTCGGCGGACGCCTGGAACAACGTCACCTTCGCCGCGGGCGAGGTCCGCGCGCCCGAGCGCACGGTGCCGCGCGCCCTGGTCCTCGGGACGGTCGTGGTGGTGACGCTCTACCTCGTCACGAACGTCGCGTACCTGAACGTGCTCGCGCAGCCCGAGGTCGCGGCCGCCCCGGACGACCGCGTGGCCACGGCCCTGATGCGCGCGGTCCTCGGCCCCCCCGGCGCCGCCGTGATGGCGGCCCTGGTCATGGTCTCGACGTTCGGGTGCCTGAACGGCATGGTCCTGGCCGGGCCCCGGCTCTATTACGCCATGGCCGCGGACGGCCTGTTCCTTTCCGCGGCCGGCCGCCTGTCGCCGCGGACGCGCGTCCCGACCTGGGGGCTCTGGGTCCAGGGCGCGTGGGCCGCGGTGCTCGCGTTGTCCGGCACCTACGGCGACCTGCTCGACTACGTGATCTTCGCGGCGCTGCTGTTCTACGCCGTGTCCGTGGCCGGCGTGTTCCGGCTGCGCCGCACCCGGCCCGACCTGCCGCGTCACTACAGCGCGCCCGGCTACCCGGTCCTGCCCGCGCTGTACGTAGCCGCCTGCGTCTTCGTGATGGGCGTGCTGCTGGTCGAGAAGCCGGGCTACACCTGGCCCGGCCTCGGGATCGTCGCGGCCGGCGTCCCCGTCTACCTGCTGGTGCGCCGCCGCCGCGCCGCCCCCGAGGAGCCCGCATGACCCGCCGGATCGCCCTGGCCGCCGTCCTGATCGCGCCCGCCCTCGCCGCCGCCCAGGAGGGCGAGGACTTCACGCGCCGCGACCGGACCGCGCTGCTGTACCAGACGAAGTTCCTGTTCACCGCGGACCACGTCCCGATCGTGAACGTCGGGCTGATGGAGAACGTGGACCTCGTGCGCTTCTCGTCCGACGGCCCGGTCGAGTTCCTCCCGGAATGGGAGGGGGGGACGTCGGTCCGCGCCGGGACCGGCAGGGCCGAGTGCCGGGCCACGCTCGACGCCGGCAGGCCCGCACGCATCCGGTGGTGGATCGCGCTCGCCCGCGTGCCCGCGCGCGACCTGGACGCGGTCCGCCGGGAGCGGGCCGCCTGGGAGGAGAAGGGTTTCAGGATCAAGACGTTCCAGCGCGGCTCCGTGTTCGGCTTCTTCGGTCGCGTGCTCGACAACCGGACGCACGTCCTGGTCGAGGACGTCCCGCTCGACGACGCGGCTGGTGCGCGCGCCCGCCGCGAGGAGGTCGCGAACCGGACCGGGGTCGCCACGGTGGAGCTGTTCGAGGAGGTCCTGGAGCGGCCCTCCGGGGTGGTCAGGGTCGCCTGCCAGGGCGTGGACGCGGCGATGTCGTTCCCGGGCATGGTGGCGGTCGCAGCCGCGCCGGGGAAGCTGCTGCGCGTGCGCGACGTGGAGTTCGGCCGCGGCTTCTCCTGGCACGGCCGCGAGGACCGGTCGTACCGCGGGCAGATCCACCTGACCGCGGGCCGGGACGGGCGGCTCGCCATCGTGAACGCGATCGACGCGGAGTCGCTGCTGAAGGGGCTGGTGCCGTCCGAGATCTGGGTTGACGCCCCGGCCGAGGCGCTGAAGGCCCAGGCGGTCGCGGCGCGGTCGGAGCTGTTCGCGAAGCTCGGGCAGCGGCACACCGCGGACCCCTACATGGTCTGCGGCGACGTGCACTGCCAGGCGTACCGCGGGTCGTCGCGCGAGGACCCGCGGACCAGCAGGGCGGTCGAGGCGACGCGGGGCGAGATGGCCTTCTTCGGGGACGCGCTGGTCGATGCGGTCTACTCGGCGTCGTGCGGCGGGCACACCGAGGCCGGGGCCGCGGTCTGGCAGGGGACCGCGCACGCCTACCTGGCGGGGACGCTCGACGCCCCGGGCGGCGCCGCGGCCGACCCGCTGGCGAAGGGGGCGACCGAGGACGCGGTCCGCGCGTTCGTGGACTCCCCCCCGAAGGACCTCCACTGCGGGCTGACGCGCCAGGGGCGCGAGTCGTTCCGGTGGCAGCGGAAGGTGCCGCTCGAGGACGTGCGGAAGGGCGTGCTGGAGCACGCGGGCGCGGACGTGGGGCGCGTCGCGTCGCTGAAGGTGCTCGCGCGCGGCGTGTCGGGCCGCGTGACGCGCCTCGAGGTCGCCGGCGACAAGGGTTCGGCCGTCCTGTCGCCGGAGCTGACGATCCGCAAGGCCCTCGGGGGGCTCCGGTCCTCCATGTTCGTGCACGAGGTCGCGGGCGGCGAGGTCCGCTTCCGGGGCGGCGGGTTCGGGCACGGCGTGGGCATGTGCCAGAACGGCGCCGTCGGCATGGCGGACCGCGGCCGCAAGTACGGCGAGATCGTCGGGCACTACTACGGCGGGGCCGAAGCCGTCCGGATTTACTGACCCCCCCGGCTGGTATATCATCTGTCACGATGTCGCAGCCCGAGCAGCTCCTCCGGACCATTTCGGACGCCGCCGCGGCCCGCGAGGACTACCTGCGCGAGTCGGCCGCCGCGACGTTCACGACGGCCCGGCTCGTGGCCCTGATCGGCATCCCGGTCCTCGGCTTCTTCCTGTGGTACGACGGGCACGTCGGCCTGACCGGGATCTGGCCGTGGCGGCTGCCGGCAATCGTCGGGATTCTCGCCTACGTCGCCGCGTCGTACACGGTCCTGCGCGATCGCTCCGGGCTCGCGATCGGCCTGTACGCGCTGGTGCTGGCGCTCGTGATGCTGAACCCGGTCGGCGTGATGATCCACGTGTTCGGTGACCGGCCGGACGTCCCGGGCAGCCAGGCCGGCGCCGTCGGGGCGGCGTTCGACGCGATCCTGGCGGTCTTCGTGGCCGCGGCCGGCGCCCGGCGGCTGCTGCCGCTCGTCTATGCGGTCCCGCTCGGCGGGCTGTTCCTGGTCCTGTGGCGGACCGCGTCCCTGACCGAGCACGACTGGGCGCTGTTCGTCGATCCGGTCGTCGCGGCCGTGCTGGCGTCGGTCATGGCGTTCATCCAGGAGGGCATGCGGGTCCGCGAGCACCGGTCGCGCCGGAGCGCGCACGCGCGCAAGGCCGAGGCCGAGGCCCGCGCCGCGGAGCTGGCCGGGCTGAACGAGCGGCTGGAGCGCGAGATCGAGGAGCGGAAGGCGCTGGAGGCGCGGCTGGAGGCCGAGGTCGCTGACCGGCGGGCCACGGCGGAGCGGCTCGAGGTCACGAACGCCGAGCTGAGGCAGTTCGCGTCGGTGGTGTCGCACGACATGCGCCAGCCGCTGCAGACCGTCTCGGCGCTGACCGAGCTGACGGGCGCGCGCCTGTCCGCGCTCTCGATCGCCGATGCGAAGGTCAGCGAGTACCTGAGGCTGACCGGCGACGCGACCGGCCGCATGACCCGTCTGGTGCGCGACCTCCTCGAGTACGGCCGCATGGACCGGCGGACGCTCAACCTCGGGTCCGTGGACCTCTCGCGCACCATCGCCGCGGTCCGCGACGACCTCGCCGAGGCCCTCTCGCGGACGCGCGCGACCGTGCGCGTCGGGCCGCTGCCGGTCGTGTGGGCCGACGCCCAGCAGATGATGCAGCTCCTCCAGAACCTCGTCGCGAACGCGGTGACCTACTCGCGGGCCGGCGTGCCCCCGGAGGTGGACGTCGAAGGCGGCGAGGCCGACGGGGGCGCGTGGATCGAGGTCCGGGACAACGGCATCGGGATCGCGCCCGAGCACCAGGCCGAGGTGTTCGAGGCGTTCAGGCGGCTCGACCCGGGTCCGAAGGTCGAGGGGACCGGGCTCGGGCTCGCAATCTGCCGGAGGATCGCCGAGCGCCACGGCGGCTCGATCTCGCTCCGGTCCGTGCCGGGCGAGGGGTCGGTCTTCCGGATCGATCTGCCCGCTCGCCCGCCCGTGTGACGTGCTCGTGCGCTGCCGGGATCGTCGTTTCCCACGCCTGCCGCAGATCGTTTCCCGCGCGCCTCCGTCTGCCCCCTCGTCGCTCTTTTCTTCGAGGAGGCCGGCATGCACCCGAACGAAGTCCGCGGGACCTGGAAGCTCGTCCTCGGGATGCTCCTGACCGTCGTGGTGATGGTCTTCGCCCTCGTGAAGGGCGCGGGGGCGCAGACCGCGCGGGGGGACGGCCCCGGCACGGGCGTGCTGTCGGCGGTGCTCGCGGGCGGGCGGCAGGTCGAGATGCCGCTCGCGCACACGGACGTGGACATCGCGGTGTCGGGGCTGATGGCCCGGGCGAACAGATCACGATCAGGTACGTGCAGTACCTGAAGTACGACGCCGGCACGATGTCGCTGGCGTTCCCGATGGTGGTCGGACCGCGCTACGTCCCGGGGGCGTCCTGCGCGCCGGACGGGTCGGTGACGCCGCTTCCCGGCGTCCCGCAGTCCGTGCCAGACGCGGACCGGATCACGCCGCCCGTGCTGCGGCCCGGGGAGCGGTCCGGGCACGACGTCGCGCTCGCGGTGAAGCTGTCGGCGGGGGTGCCGTTCCGCGGCCTCCGGTCGAAGTCGCACCAGGTCGTGACCACGCAGATCGACGCCTCGAACGCGATCGTGCGGCTGTCGCCGGAGGACTCCATCCCGAACAAGGACTTCGTGCTGGAGTGGGACGTGGACCCGCAGCGCGTCGCGACCGGCCTGCTGACGCACGCCTCGGCCGGCGACGGCGGCTTCCTCACGCTGATGATGGTCCCGGCCGCGCGACCCGCCCCGGCCGACGTGACGCCGAAGGAGATGGTGTTCGTGCTCGACTGCTCGGGCTCGATGAGCGGCAACCCGATCGAGCAGGCGAAGCGGCTGGTGCGGCACTCGCTGAAGGCGCTGAACCCCGGGGATTCGTTCCAGATCCTGAACTTCTCGATGTCCGCCCGCGGGATGTCGCCGCTGCCGGTGCCGAACACGCCCGACAACGTGCGGCGCGGGCTCGCCTACCTGGACACGCTGCAAGGCGAGGGCGGGACCGAGATGCTGACAGGCATCCGGGCGGCGCTCGACTTCCCCCCCGACCCCGAGCGGCTCCGGGTGGTGATGTTCCTGACCGACGGGTACATCGGGAACGAGACGCAGATCCTGGCCGCGATCCGCGAGCGGATCGGGGAGGCGCGCCTGTACGCGTTCGGCGTGGGGTCGTCGGTGAACCGCTACCTGCTCGAGAACATGGCCCTGGAGGGCCGCGGCACCGTGCAGTACGTGCGGTACGACGAGGACGCGGGGACGCCGATCGAGCGGTTCTACGACCAGGTGCGCAGCCCGCTGCTGACGGACGTGGAGATCGACTGGGGCGGGCTCGACGTGCGCGAGGTCCTGCCGGCGCGTGCCGGACGTGTTCGCGGGGCATCCGCTGCTCGTGACCGGGCGGTACGCGGCGCCGGGCACCGCGACGGTCCGGGTGAAGGGCCGGATCGGCGGCGAGGACGTGGTGCTGCCGGTCGCGGTCGCGCTGCCGGCGGCCGAGCCGCGCAACACCGTGCTCCGGACGCTCTGGGCGCGCCGCGCGATCGACGGCCTGGTGCGCCGGATGCTGAACGGGGAGCAGGAGCCGCTGGTGCGGGGCGTGATCGACCTGTCCGTGCGCTTCCGGGTCCTGTCCCGGTACACGGCGTTCGTGGCGATCGAGGAGAAGGTCCGCACGAACGAGCGCGGCGACCCCGTCAAGGTGGAGGTCCCGGTCGAGCTGCCGGACGGCGTGTCGTGGGAAGGCGTGTTCGGGGAAGGCGAGGACGGCGACGAGGCCGGCGGAGTCGCCGGGAACGTCGTGTCGGGCAAGGCGGGGGCGCTGATGCAGGTGCGGGGTCACGGGAGCGCAGCGGGCCTGGTCGGCCCGGGCGGAGGCGGAGCGGGATTCGGCCGCGCAGCGGTCGCAACGCCCTCCGCGGCGGCGCCGCCGCCGTCCCCGAAACCGGCTCGCGCCACGGGCGGCTCCGGCGTGACCGCGTACCACTCCGCGCCCATGATGCTGCGGTCGGCCGGCGCGGCCGAGGAGCCGGCCGCCGACCGCCGCGATGACCACGAGCGGGTCGAGGCGCGCCTGTCGGTCCGGATGACCGTGGAGTCCGCGGAGGTCGGGGGTACGGCCGCGTCCGTCGAGGTCGCGCGTGCCGTGGACCAGGCCGTGGCCGCGGTCCTCCCGGCGGTGAAGCGGTGCCTCGCGTTCGGGAAGGCCGCGGGCCAGTCGCTCCCGGGTGCGCTCGTCGTCGCCCTGACGATCGACGCCGCGGGCAGGGTCACGGCCGCCACTCCTTCGACCAGTCGAGGTGGATCAGGTCGTCGGGGTCGCCCTTGACGAACCCCGGCCGCTTCGGCAGCCGGGCGAGCCGCGAGCGGGGCGCGTCGGCCACGACGCGGAGCCGCCGCCCCTTGCGCTCGATCACGAGGGGCTCGCCCGTCTCCAGCACGTGGTCAAGGAGCCGGTGGAGGTCGCCGCGAAGGCGAGAGGCGGAGAGGGTCATCGTACGTACCTCCACTGGCTACCGTACGTCCCATGCGGCGTTGTTGTCAATGCGGTCGGGACCGGCCTCCGGCGACGTGCGCTGCAAGGCTCACGGCGACTGGGCGGTTGCGTCCGGCGACAGGGCGTCGCGGGCGAGGAGGGCCCCGACCGCGCGGGCCGCGGCGTCGAGCGATTCGCGGCCGGGGTGGCCCGCCATGGCCACGATCCAGCGCTTGCCGCCCGCCCGGGTCGGGTCGACAGGCTCGACGAACACCACGTCGCTGAACCAGTCGTTCGCGAAGCCGGGCTTGTGGAACAGGCGGACCGGGCGGTCCCGGCCGAACGCCTCGCGGATGCCGTTCGCCACGTTCCGGCCGCGCTCGCGGTCGGCCTCCAGCGCGGACCGGATCAGCGCCACGGACGCGGCGGACAGGGCGAAGCCGTCGCGGACCGGCAGGGACTCGTGGAGCATCACGCGCCGCATCGCCTCGGCGAGGTCCGCGAGCGTGGTGCAGTTGCCCTGGTCGGGGCAGCCCCCGCGCCTGCGGCCGATGCGCGCGGGCACGGACGTGCGGAGCCGGCCCTCGCGCAGCTCGATCCGCGGCGAGTGGCGCGGGTCGCCGTGCCCGGTCCCGGCGTACGTGACCCGGCGGCCGTACCCGCGGAGCAGCACGGTTCCGCGGAAGCCGGCCGTCTCCAGCCGGGCGTGCAGGCGGTCGAACCCGGCCAGCTCGACCAGCCGGTCGAACGCGACGTTGTCGGACGGCGTCAGCGCGGCCCGGACCATGGCCTCGACCGTGGTGGCGACGAGCTGGGACGGGTAGGCGAAGGTCACCTCGGCCGCGGGCGAGAAGTTGCGGCGCTCGACCTCCTCCAGGGCCACGATCGCGGCGAACAGCTTGACGGTCGAGGCCGGCCACCAGTCCGTCCGGTCCAGGGCCGTGCGCTTCCAGGAGAAGCTGCGCTGCCGGAAGCCGCCGGGCGCCGGCGCGTCCGGGGTCAGCTCGATCACCAGGGCCTTGAACCGGGCGGGCGGGACGAAGCCGGCGGCGGCGAGCAGGCGGGGCAGGGTGGCGGTGTCGAGGCCGGGGCCGCCGGTCCCGCCCGCGGCCAGCAGCAGCGGAGCGAGCACTGCCAGGACCATCGGCCCCCCGTGAGCGTCAGCTCCCGCCCAGCCGGATCCGGGTGTCCACGACCGTGACGCCCTGCCCCTCGCTGTAGACGAGACATGGGTTCAGGTCCATCTCGGCGATCTCCGGCGCGGCGGCCAGCACGTGCGAGACGGTCGAGACCAGCGCCGCGAGCGCGTCGATGTCCGCGACGGGCCGGCCGCGTGAGCCAAGCAGCAACGGCGCCGACTTCATCTCGAGGATCGCGTCGCGCGCCTCCTCGATCGAAACGGGGGCCAGCCGCACGACCGTGTCCTTGAGGACCTCGACGGCCACGCCGCCGAGCCCGACCATCACGACCGGCCCGAAGGACGGATCGCGCAGGCCGCCCACGATGACCTCGGTCGCGGGCGCGCACATCCGCTGCACCAGCACGCCCTCGCCCTCGCCGAACGGCCCGAAGCGTGCCGACATCTCCTCGATGACGCGCCTGAGGTGCGCGGGGTCCCGC
>VGRB01000001.1 GCA_016875475.1 Deltaproteobacteria bacterium | reverse complement strand
CCCTACCTCCAGGCGAGCTGCCGCGGCGACCCGGCCAACGCGGCGCGCGTGCGCGACCCGTGCCGGCAGGCACTCGAGCGCTACCGCGGCGACCCGGTCGCGGAGGCGGTGCTCCCCGCGGTCGAGTTCGCGAGCGAGAAGTACGACGCGGCGGAGGTCCCGGTGGGGTTCTACCGCGTGGGGGGGGAACAGGAGGGAGCGGGCTCGGGCTCGGGTACGGGAAGACCGTAGAGCCGCGGGATCAGTCGAATTTCTCCTGATCCTCGACCTCGTCGCGGCCCTTCCTGTCGTAGCCGAGGACCGGGATCCCCTCGTAGAACCAGTCGAACATGTCGCGCCGGAGCTTGGCCATGTACGGGAGGCCTTCGGCCCGGCGCCCGAGGTTGTAGAACACCACGCCCTCGGCGAAGACCTTGTCCTCGGCGCCCTTCTTCGCAGCGGCCTTCTGGTGGAAGCGGGAGTGGAGGAAGTCCCTGAACCAGGCGCTCCAGTTGTCGAACGTGCGCTCGTGCTCGTGGAAGGAGTTGTACCGGAGGTGCCCGATCGCCTTCTCGAAGGGGTACCACTCGTGGAAGTCGAGCCGGTAGGGATTCCCCTGCACCTTCGGGCCGATGCACTCGCCCGCCTGCTCGCCGTCCGGGAGCACGTAGCCCTTCCCGATGGAGCGGAAGATCGCCTCGATGATGTGGGTCTTGCCCGACATGATCTGGAGCGGGTCGATGACGTTCTTGCGGTTCTGGAGCGCGACGAGCCGCCCCTTCTCGGTCTTCAGCTTGATGTTGGTCCCGTTCAGCTTCTCGACCGCGATCGTGTCCGGGTCCTCGAAGACCCATTCGTACCCCGGGTTGACCCGGTCGACCGCCAGGTAGACCTCCGGCGCCCGGAGCTGGAAGGCGGCGCCGCGCGCCTTGAACTGCTCCCGGTCGACCGGGAACGTCTGCCGGATGAACGGGCAATGGATCTTGGGGAAGTCGGTGAGGGTCTCCACGGGGGCACCTCCTCTCACAGGGTCCGCGAGACTGACCCTCTCACAGTTCCGCTTCCAGGCAGGCCGTGCCCGCGCACGAGCTCCGGCAGTCGCCGGCGGCGCACGCGCCTCCGCAGCCGTCCGGCGCTCCCGCGCAGCGGCCCGTGCAGTCCGGGGTGCAGGCGGGACAGGCCGGGCCCGCGCACGCGGCCTCGGCGAAGATCCAGGTCTCGCCGCCGACGTACCCGACGCCGCCGACCGCGGCGCGGGCACGGGCGACGTAGCGCACGCCGGGCAGGAGGTCTTCGAGGACCACCCGCTCCTCGGCCGCGGCCGGACGGTTCGCGGGCAGGACGACCGTGCGGCCGAGCACTGCCGGGTCCGTGCCCCAGTCCACCGTAACCTCGACGCCCGCCGGGGCCGAGAATACCAGTTCGGCGGTGCCCCCGTTCCCCCCCGGCGCCGCCCCGGTGGTGCGGGCGACCCGGATCGGAGAGAACGCGGGCGCGTCGGGCCGCCACGGGACGGTCCCGGCGGGAACGGACCCCGCGACGGCCGCGGCGAGGGCGGCCGCGGCGGACGGGCTCCCGGCCGCGACCCCGTCGAGGCCCTCCGCGCGCATCGCCGCCTCGACCGCGAGCAGCTCGTCTCGGGCCCAGGCCATCCGGGCGACGAGTCCTTGGTCGGCGTCACCCTGGCCCCTCGCGCGGTTCGCGAAGACCGCCTGGTCCGCCGCCCTCCACGCCCGCGCGGCCAGCCGCTGGTGCGCGAGCCGCCGGCCGAGGTCCGCCCGCGCGCCGGCCGGGAGCCGGTCCCGGACGGCCGCGAACGCCGCGAGCGCCTCGGACGCGAGCCACACGGACTCGCTCCCCTCCTGCCACAGGCGCCGGAGCGTGGTCGCGTCCGGCCGGTCCACGGCGTCCCACGTCGCCTGCCACGCGGGGTCCCACTTGGGCATGTTCCCGCGCCCCTGCAGCTCGCCGACCGCGAGGTCGCGGGGCAGGTCGCTCCCCTTGTCGAGCGCCCATATCCCGAGGACGTAGTGGTCGCGGAGGCGGACGGGGAACGACGACTCGAGCGCGGACCTGAGCGCGCGGAACCCGGGCGTCGCGGGACCGACGCCGTAGCGATCCGCGAGGAACTCCGCCCAGATCGCGTCGAGCGTCACGGCCGGGTCCGCGAGGAAGCGGGCGACCGCCAGCAGGTTCACTTCGTTCGGCGTGCCGAGCGCGCGCCGGCTGCCCCGCTCGACCCGGAGCACCGCGCCCTGCCCACCCCGATCCATGACGTGCCTGAGCCGGTACAGGTAGTACCCGGGCGCGGCGAACGGCAGCGCGGACAGGCCGAGGTACTCGCCGGCCGCGTCCTCCTCCATGAGGGCCGGGCGCGGGCCGCACGCCCCGACCGTCGGGTCGTGGGGGTTGTAGGGCTGCCAGTCCTGGGTCGGGCCCTTGTGCATGGTCGCGAAGGCCGCGTTTGCCGCGGCGAACCCCTCGGCATGCCACGCGTTCTCCCCGGGCTCGTGCACGAAGACGCGCGCGATCACCTCCTTGCGAAGCTCGCCCGTCACGACCGCGGCGACGTGCTCGACGATCAGCCTCGCCTTCTCGGCGCGGGGGGGCATGTCGAACGGGTCGTCCGCGGGACGGTCCAGGCACCACCGGCAGGAGCAGAACGTGAACCACGGCGGCACGGGCGCGGACCCGAACATCAGGACAACGCCGTCCACGTCCGGGATCCGCGCGATCGCGGCGCGGTAGGCGTCCGCGCGCTCCTTCCACACGTCGCCGTCCGGCCCGTAGCAGACGTCCGGGCCCACGCCCGACAGCTCGTGCGCCCAGACATGGACCTTCATCCCGTGCGCGTGCGCCGCCGCGATCGCCTCGTTCAGCAGCGCCGCCCGCGCCGCGGCCTCGGGCGAGTCCCCGAGGAGCTGGTCGACCTCGTCGATGAGTTCGTGCGAGAGCTGGAGGTGGTTCACCCCCCGCCTCGCGCCCTCCTCGATCGCGGAGAGCACCCTGTCGCGGTCCGCGTCGAGCAGGATCCAGCCGTGGACGCGCGCCGGCGCGGCCTCCGCGGGCGCGTCCCCCGGCGCCTCGGCCGCCTCGTCCGCGATCGCGACGTCGGCCGCCACATCCGCGTCCGCGGGACCGGCGCCGGACGGACCTCTCCCGCCCCCGCATCCGATCGCGGCGGCCAGGGCAATCCCGAGGTTCAGGGTCCGCATGCCACCCCCTTCGACGCGTCGAGCCGCGCCAGGATCGCCCCGTCCGCGCCCGCCTCGCCGAGCCGCCGCATCGCGGCGGCGCGCTCCTCCGGCGGGACGCAGAACCGGTCCGAGTAGAACACGTGCCACCGGTGGAGCGCGTCGAGCGCCTCGCGGTCCCGCAGCAGCCCGCCCGCGCGCCCGGCCTGCGCGATCGCGACGCCGAGCAGGGCCGACGGGTCGTCCGGCGACGCGTCGAGGGCCTCGCGGAAGCGCGTCCCGGCGAGCGCGAGCCGGTCGTCGGGCCACGGGTGCATGGCCGCGGTCGCGACCAGCCAGCTCCCGTACCGGACCGCCGCGTCCCGCCGGTCGGACGGCGTCACGCCCAGGGCGGCCTCGACCTCGACGAGCGGCGCGGACGCGCGGGGAGGCGCCGGGTCCCCCCCTACCTCCGCCACCCGCGCCGCGAACGCCGCGGCGATCAGGCGGTACCCCTCGGCACCCGGGTGGTGCCCGTCCCCGAACAGGCCGCCGTCCGGGATCCCGTCGGGCGAGGCCGCGGCGAGCACGGCCGGGGCATCGACGAGCGGGACGCCCTCCTCCGCCGCGACCCTTCGCACGAGGTCGTGCTGGGCGGACGTGGCCCGGCCGAAGTGGTTGCGCGGGTCGCGGTCGATCGCCCGGAGCAGGAGCCCCCGCGCGCCCTCCGCGGCCCCCCGCGCCCGCCGCGCCTTGCCCGCGAGGTAGAGGAACAGCGCCCCTGCGGCTTGATCGCCGGCGCGGCGGAGCCACGACTCCTCGTCCCCCGACTCCACCGCGGCCCGGACCGCCGCGGCGTCCGCGTCCTCCCTCACGTTCGGCTCGATCCCCCCCACGTTCGACGGCTCGGACGCGAGGATCGGCACGAGCCCGTGGTCGCGCGCGGTCCAGGCCACGCGCCGGAGCCAGTGCTCCGTCGTGCGGAGATCGCGGCGGCGGTCCAGCCACCCGCGCTCGCGCGCGAGGAACGCGAGGTCGCGCACGAGCCACGACCGGGACTCGACTTCCCGCTCCAGGAACGACGCCCCCCCGGCGGGCGAGTCCGCGGCATCCGGCCCGATCCCCTCGTTGTGGCCCGAATAGACCAGCACCACGCCCGGTCCCGCGTCGCCCCGGCCCGCGAGCGCCCGCTCGAGCAGGACCGCCTGCGGGTAGATCGAGTGGCCGTGGTCCGCGAGCACGTGCGTCACGATCCGCCGCCCGCCCGCGTTCCCGCCGAGCATCCACTCGACCGTGCTGGGGATCGACATCCGCGGCTCCACGTACGCCCCGCGCATGCCCGAGCCGCCGACCGCGAGGACCGTGAATGCACCCGGCTCGGCGCCGGGCGCGGACGCGACGACCCACGCCCGCCACCCCGCTTCGAGGAGCAGGGGCGAGGCCGCGGCCAGCAGGAGCACGACGAGACGGCGCGTCCGCGTTCGCATCGACGGGATTGTACGACGAGCGACCGCAAGGCGGCCGCGCAAGGGGGGTGGCCCGCGCCCCGCACCGCGGGGCGGCGGGCAGGGGGGCGAGCCGCGTCCCCCTCCGATCGATGCCCCTCCGGGCCTGCCCGGGGGCCGGGGCTTGGGGTACGAATCCGGACGGCTGTCGTTCGGGACCGCCTGCCGTGCGGGCCGCGCGACAGCGCGGAATGCTCACGACGGGATAGAATCCCGGCCGTGGAACGAATCCCGCTGCCCGTCGACGAGGTCCTGCCGGAAGTGGCCTCGGCCCTGCGCGCGCGCGGCGCGGCCGTGGTGCAGGCGCCGCCGGGGTCGGGCAAGACCACGCGCGTGCCGCCCGCCGTCCTCGCGGGCGCCGACGGTGACGTGGTCGTGCTGGAGCCGAGGCGGATCGCGGCGCGCGTCGCGGCCCGGCGCGTGGCCGAGGAGGCCGGCGAGCCGGTCGGCCGCTCGGTCGGGTACCGGGTGCGGTTCGAGGAGTGCGGCGGCCGCGCGACCCGCCTGTGGTTCGTGACCGAGGGCGTGCTGGTCCGGCGCCTGGCGTCGGACCCGGACCTTCGCGGCGTGGCCGCGGTCGTGCTCGACGAGTTCCACGAGCGGAGCCTGGACGCGGACCTCGCGGTCGCGCTGCTCCGGCGCCTGAGGCGGACCACGAGGCCGGACCTGCGGCTCGTCGCGATGTCCGCGACGCTCGACGCGGCCGGGGTCGCGGGGTTCCTGGACGCGGCCGTGGTGGTTGCCGAGGGCCGCAGGTTCGACGTGGAGGTCGAGCACCTGGCGAGGCCCGACGACCGGCCGCTCGCGATCCAGGTCGCGTCCGCGGTCGAGCGCGCGGCGCTGAAGGGCCCGCCGGGCGACTGCCTGGTCTTCCTGCCGGGCGCGGCAGAGATCCGTCAGGCCCGCGACGCGTGCGAGGAGGCGGCGAGGCGCCACGGGCTCCTGCTGGTCGCGCTCCACGGGGACCTCCCGGCCGCGGAGCAGGACCGGGCCGTCGCGCCGTCGGACCGGCCGCGCCTGATCCTGTCCACGAACGTCGCCGAGACGTCCGTGACCATCGACGGGGTCACCACGGTCATCGACACCGGCCTCGCGAGGCAGGCGGCACACTCGCCGTGGTCGGGGCTCAAGACGCTCCGGGTGGTCCGGGCGTCGCGCGCGTCGATCGCGCAGCGCGCCGGACGCGCCGGGCGCACGCGGCCGGGGCGCTGCCTCAGGCTGTTCACGCGCGCGGACGCGGACGGGCGGCCCGAGCGCGACCCGCCCGAGGTCGTGCGGTCGGACCTCGCCGAGACCGTGCTGCTGGTCCGCGGGATGGGCCTCGACCCGGCCGCGATCGAATGGCTGGACGCGCCCCCGCGGCAGGCGATCCCGGCCGCGGAGGCCCTGCTCTCCAGGCTCGGCGCGCTCGATGACTCGGGGGGGTTGTCGGCCGCCGGCCGCGCGATGCTGCGGATCCCGGTACACCCGCGGCTCGCGCGCATCGTGGTCGAGGCGGCCGCGGGCGGGCTCGCCGAGGACGGCTGCATGCTCGCGGCCGTGCTCGCGGAGCGCGACGTGCGGCGGTCGGCGCGGTCCGTCGGGCTCGGCGCGGGGGGATCGGAGGCGGCCGGAGAGTCCCTGTCCCCGCACGGGTTCCTCGACCCGATCGAGGCGGTCGACGTGCTCGCGGACCTGCGCGCGACCCCGCGTGCGGACCACGAACTGCGGCGGCTCGGGCTCGACCCGCCGTCGGTCGCGGCGGTGCTGCGGGCCCGGGACCAGATCCTGAAGACCGCGCGCGAGGCGGTGCACGCGACGAGGACGCCCCGCCACGGCCCGTCCGTCCCGCCGGACCGGCGCGCCGCGCTGACGAAGGCGCTGCTCGCGGGCTTCCCGGACCGGGTGGGACGGACCCGGGCGGCCGCGCGCGGCAGGCCGGGCGCCTCGGAGTTCGCGCTCGCCGCGGGCGGCGTCGCGGACCTGCCGGGGGGCGCCCTCCTGCCGGAAGGCCGCCTGCTCGTGGTCGCGGACGCGGCCGAGCGGCAGGGCACGCACGGCGCTGCGCTGCTGGTGCGGGCCGCGGCGGTGGTCGAGGAGGACTGGCTGCTCGACCTCTTCCTCGACCAGGTGCGCGAGGTCTCGGAGCTTCGCTTCAACACATCCGCCGGGCGGGTCGAGGCGGTCCGGAGGGTCCTGTTCGACGGGCTGGTCCTGGAGGAGACGCCCGACCCGGCCCCGGACGCGGAGGCGGTCGCGGCCCTGCTGGCGGACGCGGCGCGGAAGCGCGGCATCGACGCGCTCGCCTCCGAGGGGGAGGACCCGGGCCTGCTCCTGGCCCGGGTGGCGTTCCTGCGCACGCACCGGCCGGACCTCGGGCTCCCCGCGTTCGATCCGGGGCAGGTCGGGGGGGTGATCGCAGGCCTGTGCCGGGGCCGCCGATCGCTCGCGGAGGTCCGCGCCGCGGGCGTGGTGGCGGCCCTGGAGGCGGTCCTGACGCGCGAGCAGCGGCGCGCGCTGGCCGAGCTTGCGCCCCCGTCGATCGCGCTTCCGGGGGGCCGGAGGCTCCGGCTCGAGTACGAGGAGGGGCGGCCGCCATCCGCGGGGTCGCGCCTCCAGGACTTCTTCGGGATGGCGCGCGGTCCCGCGGTCCTCGGGGGGGAAATTCCGGTCGTGCTGCACCTGCGTTCGCCCGCGGGCCGGGACGTCCAGGTGACCACGGACCTCGCCGGGTTCTGGGAACGCCACTACCCGGCGCTGGCCCGCGAGCTGAGACGCCGCTACCCCCGCCACACGTGGCCGGACGACCCGGCGAACGCACGCCCGCCCGCGCCGGGGAGGACCCGGTGACCCCGCGGGGGTGCGGCGGGGAGGATGGGGATATGATTCCCGCCGGTCCTTGCGGGGTGAACGGCATGTCGACGAAGGCTCGGGTGTTGGGGGGGATCGCGGCGCGGCTCGTGGCGATCGCGGCGTGGGTCGCGGCAGCGGGGGCGGGCGCACCCGCGTATGCGAAGGTGTCGGTCGACCGGGCCGGGCCGCGCGTGAGCCCGACCGTGCCGGGGGACTGGCTCCGGCACCCGCACGACGACAAGTACTACACGGAGTCGTGGTCCGCGGTCATGCGCACCGCGGCCGGCCACACGATCTACGTCACGTTCCTCTACACCAACATCGGGGTGGTGTCGGGCCGCGCCGGGGTGAACGTGTCCTACACCGCGCCGGGGAAGGACGCGCAGTACTTCTCCTGGGAGGAGTCGACCGACGATTTCGGCGAGGACGCGGAGGCCGGGATCATCGAGATCGGGCCGGACCGGCTCGGGCTCTCCGGCCGCGACGTGACGCTCAAGGTCGATCACGCGGAGTTCCGGCTGTCGATCAAGGGCCGGGCGTGGACGGACGGCGTGAAGATGCACGACGGCCGCACCTACCTGACGAGCGACAGGTCCGCGTGGATGACCGTCTTCTACCACGTGCCGCGCGCGGAGTTCGAAGGCGAGCTGGTGGTCGGCAGGGACCGGCAGCGCGTCAAGGGCGACCTGTACCTGGACCACATGATCCAGAACAAGCTCGCGTCCGACTTCACGGCCCGGTGGTGGGTCAGCCGCGTGTTCGCGCCGGACCACTCGGTCGCGTTCTTCGCGGTGCGGATGAACAGGAAGCACGGGGGGGAGGTGTTCACCCGCACCATCGTGGCCGGTCGGAACGGGGTGCTGGAGGTGACCGACGAGGCCGCGTTCGAGCCCGGCGACCGGAAGGCCGACCCGAAGGGGCACCACTACGACGCGCGCTACGGCGTCGCGCTGAAGGGCAAGGTGGGGCTCGCGGGCGCGATCGCGGGGAAGCGGCTGCACGACCGCGAGGCCGTGATGGAGCGCCTCGGCTGGGCGCAGGGCCAGATCGCGTCGATGGTGGCGGGCAACCCGATCACCTACCGCCTGGAGGGCGAGCCGGAGCTGACGCTCGCGGTCGAGGGCGCCGCGCCCGTGGCCATCAAGGGGACCGCGCTGCTGGAATCGATCGTCAACGTGGACGAGTAGGCGCCGGCGGGACGGGCGACAGCGCGGAATGCTCTACTGGAACCCCGCGACCTTCCCGGTCACCAGCGTGAACGGCATCCCGACCGAGATCGCGTCCTTCATCCCGTCGCCGCTCACGTCGAGGTCCGGGACCACGTACTTGGTGAGGTACTGGACCAGGACGTCGCGCGTGTACGGCGGCGGGAAGGCGTCCGCGGGCGCGCCGGACACGGCGTCGATCAGCTCCTGGCGGTACAAGGCGCCGGCGAGCACGCCCGACCCGGAGACGAACGTGCCGTTCGACACCGACACGGACGCGTCGAGCGCGGCCCAGTGCAGCGTCACGGGCAGGCGGAGCGCGCCGATCACCACGTAGAACGGCGCGTCGTAGGCCTTGCCTCCCGCGGTCAGGTGCGTGCCGTCGAGGATCGCGTTGTCGAACCGGTACTTCGGCGAGCACTCGTCCACGACGTCCGAGGCATAGACCCGGTACGTGCAGCCCGCCCCGGCCGGGTCGCAACCCGGCGGCGCGACGACCCGCGCCCAGAACAGGTTCAGGGCGACGCCGGCGGGCCCGGCCTCGGGCTCGATCACGATGCCGGCGGAGCCCTCCGCGACCGCCCTGGTCAGCTCGGGGTTGAACAGCCATGCGAGCTTCGCGAACGCGTTGTCGATTCCCTGGGCGCACGTGCCCTTGGGCGCGCACGTGGAGCCGTTGTTGTCCACGTTCAGTCCCTGCCCGGGGTTGCCGGACGTGCCGTACGACAGCAGGGCGGTCTTCGCGACCGGGTCGGTGAACAGGGACCGGCTGGTACACCCGCCGCCCGAGCAGGTGTCCGGGCCGGTACACGGGTCCTTGTCGTCGCAGGGCGCGCTGTTGTGCGGGAAGACGCACCCCCCCGACTCGTCGCAGGTGTCGTCGGTGCAGGCGTTGCCGTCCGAGCACGGCAGGCTGGTCCCGACGCACTCGCCAGCCACGCAGCGGTCGCCGAGCGTGCACGCGGACCCGTCGTTGCAGTTCCCGACGGACTTCGGCTCGTGCCGGCAGCCCGTCTCCGGGAAGCACTTGTCCGTGGTGCACGGGCTCCCGTCGTCGCAGTCGAGGGACTTGCCGACGCAGACCGCGCCCTGGCACTTCCGGTCGGCGAGGCACTTGTTGCCGTCCTCGCACGCGCCTCCGTCCGGCACGATCGCGTGCGTGCAGGTCCCGCCGGCGCCGCACGTGTCGATCGTGCAGGCCACGCCGTCGTCGCAGTCGATCGTGGTCCCGGCGCACTGCCCTCCCGAGCAGAAGTCGTCCTGCGTGCACGGGTCCATGTCGTCGCACGGCTCGATCACGGGCTCGTGCACGCACCCGACCGCGGGGTCGCACTTGTCGTAGGTACACGTCTCGCCGTCGTCGCAGTCCACGTTCACGCCGCCCGCGCAGAACCCGGTCGAGCACGTCTCGCCCGAGGTGCACAGGTTCCCGTCCTCGCACGGCCCCCAGTTGATCGCGTGCAGGCAGCCGGCGACCGGGTCGCACGTGTCGATCGTGCAGAGGTTCGAGTCCGCGCAGTTCCGCTCCGCCCCGTCGCAACGGCCTTCGCCGCACACGTCGTCCTCCGTGCACGGGTCGCCGTCGTCGCAGGTGTCCCAGTTCGGCCTGAACGTGCAGCCGGTCCCGGGCTCGCACGAGTCGTCGGTGCAGGGGTTCCCATCCTCGCACAGCAGGTCGTACCCCACGCACTTCGCCCCGGCCTCGCAGTGGTCGTTCGTGGTGCACGCGTTGCCGTCGTCGCACCCCCCGAAGGTCGGCTGGTGCATGCACTGGCCGGTCGTCGGGTTGCACGAGTCCGCGGTGCACTGGTTGCCGTCGTCGCAGACCACCGCGGTCCCGCGGCACTTCCCGTCCGCGCCGCAAGCGTCGCCGGTGGTGCACGGCATGGCGTCGCTGCACGGCGCGCCGATCGCGATCGGGAAGACGCAGCCCTTCACCGGGTCGCACGCCTCCGCGGTACACGGGTCCGCGTCCGTGCACGGGATCTTCTTGCCGATGCACTTCCCGCCCGAGCACTGCTTCTGGTAGGTGCACACGCCCTGCCCGTCGTCGCACGCGTTCTTGTTCGCGGTGTGCTCGCAGCCCTTTCCGTTCACGCACTTGTCGTTCGTGCAGGCGTTCCCGTCGTTGCAGTCCGCGGGCGCGCCTGGGTCGCAGGCGCCGGCCGCGTCGCACGAGTCGCCCTCGGTACAGGGCTCGCCGTCGTCGCACGGGAGCCCGGCGTGAGGAGAGAACGAGTCCAGGCTCTGCCCGGGGTCGCAGAACAGGCACGGGTGGTCCGGGTCCGGCTCGAGGTTGAACCGGCAGACCCCGCCGATCAGGCAGTAGCCGGGCAGCACGAACGGGACGCACTCATGCGTCGCCGGGTCGCGCACCTCGGCCGTACACTCGAGCCCGTCGTCCGGACAGGGCGGCAGGCACGCCGGGCCGTCGCAGCCGGCGTCCGCCTCGGCGCCTTCGTCCGCCTCGGGGGTCGCGTCGCCGCCCGGGTCGTCGCCCGGATCGTCCGCGCCGGCGTCCGGCGTCGCGTCGTCCTCAGGCACGTCCCCGCCGCCCCCCTCGTCCGCGTCCGGCGCGGATTCCGGGGGATTCGAGCCGTCCGGCTCCGCGTCAGGCGGCACCGCGTCGTCCGGATCGCCGGGGTCCGAACCGTCGGGGCCGACCTCGATCTCGGCCGGGGAGGGGTCTCCCCCGTCCGGCCCGGCCTCGGCCCCATCGTCGCCGGGACCGTTCTCGACCGCGGCGCCGTCGCCGGCCGCGTCACCGCCGGCCGGCCCGCTCCCGCCCCCGCCGCAGGCCGCACAGGCCGCGAGGAACGCCGCGACGACGACGATCCGAACCCGTTCCCGCGCCCGCATCCCGCCTCTCCCCCGCTCGGGGTCCGCGGGTGATTGTACCGGGTTTCCGGCCGGTCAGGCTCGGCGGCGACGCCGGGGCCAGGGGAGGAGCATCGGGGTGCGGGCGGCGTAGGCGGCGTATTCCGGGAACTCGGCGGACAGCACACGCTCCTCGTACCTCGCGCGCGCGAACTGCGCCGCGGTCCAGACCGCGAACGCCGCGACGGACAGCCAAGAGAACCGCAGGAGCACGAGCCCGACCGACGCGCACGCCTCGGACAGGTACAGCGGGTGCCTCACGATCGCGTAAGGTCCCGACGTCACCAGTTTCCTGGCTTCCGGCATCACGCTGAAGGACCGGCCGAGCCACGCGATGGCCGCGATCGAGAGGACGTGCCCGACGCCCGACAGGACCGTCCCGGCGACGAACCGCGCCGGGGTCGCGTCGGGCTTCACGAAGAAGAGCGCCACCGGCAGGATGATCGGACCCGCCACGGCCGCCACCCGCGGCAGCACCCCGCCCGCCTTCCGGACCGCGGGCCGCCGGACCACGTAGACGGCGAGCACGATCGCCGCGAACACCGCGAGGCTCCCGTCGGACACGATCCGGGTCCAGCCGCGCCAGGGCGACACCGCCGCGACCCCGAGCCACGCCCGGATCGAGACGACCTCCAGGAAGATGATGCCGCCGAGCAGCACGAGCGCGAGCAGCTTCGCGCCCCACTCGAGCACGATCGGCCACGCGATACGACCGGTCGCGGCGCGCGTCACGACAGCGCCTCCTTGACCGCTGCCCCTCACCGGACCTCCGCCCCGGGCACGGGCCTGCACTCCCCGGCCTCGCATCGCCCTCCCGGACACGGGAGCGCGTTCGGCCGGTGGAGGCAGCCCGACGAGCGCTCGCACCCGTCGAACGTGCACGGGTTGCCGTCGTCGCAGTCCACGGCCGTCCCTGCGCAACGCCCGTCGGCGCACCGGTCGTCCGACGTGCACTCGTCGGAATCGTCGCAACCGTCCCCGGTCGGACGGGGCTCGTGGACGCAGCCGACGCCGGGATCGCAGCGATCGATCGTGCAGTACGCGTGGTCGTCGCAGTCCACGACCCACGTCCCGGCGCATCCCGCGCCGGTACACACGTCCCCGCCGGTGCACGGGTCGCCGTCGTCGCACTTCGCCACGTTGTGCGCGGGCAGGTGCTCGCACCCTTCGCCCGGCCGGCAGAGGTCGTCCGTACACGGGTCGCCGTCGTCGCAGGAAACGGCCGCGCCGCCCGAACACGCGCCGTCGCGGCAGCCCTCGCCACGCGTGCACGGGTCGTGGTCGTCGCAGGGCAGGGTCGTGAACGACTCGACGCACCCCAGGGCCGGCGAACAGGAGCCGCGCACGCAGGGGTCGATCTCGTCGCCGCACCGGACAGGCCGGCCGGGGGTGCAGTATCCCGCCTGGCAGAAATCGCCGGTCGTGCAGGCGTTCCCGTCCTCGCACGGCACCGGACCCGGCTCGGGCTGGAACACGCACTGCCCGCCGGTGCAGGCGTCCGCGGTGCAGGGATTGGCGTCGTCGCAGACCAGGGGCGGCCCGGACCGGCACCCCCCCCCGGAGCAACCATCTCCGAGCGTGCACGGGTCCTTGTCGTCGCACGGGTGGTCGACGGGCTCCCATACGCAGCCCGACCCCGGCAGGCAGCGCTCGACGGTGCAGGGGTTGTCGTCGCTGCAGTCCTTCGGGTCCGTGCCCCGGCACTGGCCGTCCAGGCACCGGTCTCCCTCGGTGCACGCGTCGCCGTCGTCGCACTGCCCGGCGGTCAGGTGGAACACGCACCCCTTGCCCGACTGGCAGGAGTCGGTCGTGCAGGGGTTGGCGTCGTTGCAGGCGATGATGCCGCCGGGCACGCACGTCCCCCCCAGGCACCGGTCCCCGGCCGTACACGGGTTCCCGTCCTCGCAGGGCCGATCTGCCGGCTTGAACGTGCACCCCCAGACGGGGTCGCACCGGTCCTCGGTGCAGACGTTCCCGTCCTCGCACCTGACCGGCTCGCCGCCCAGGCAGCCCCCGCCCTCGCAGCGGTCGTTCGACGTGCACTCGTTGCGGTCGTCGCACGGGAGCGAGTTCGGCGTCGAGACGCACCCCGCGGCGGGCGAGCACGAGTCGTCAGTGCAGGCATTCCCGTCGTCGCACACGACCGGCGACCCGGAGCAGGCGCCGGAAGACGTGCACCGGTCGTCCGCGGTGCAGGCGTTCGAGTCGCGGCACGGCGCGCCGGGCACCGGCGAACTCCGGCATCCCCAGGCCCTGTCGCACCAGTCGGCCGTGCACGGGTTGCCGTCGTCGCAGGAGATCGGCTCGCCGGTGCACGCCTCGCCGGAGCACCGGTCGCCGGCCGTGCAGGCGTTCCCGTCGTCGCCCCCGCCCGAGGCCGCCTCCCGGACGCACCCGAGGACCGGGTCGCACAGCTCGACCGTGCACGGGTTGTCGTCGTGGCAGTCCCGGATCGCGCCCGGCCGGCACACCGCGTCGAAGCAGAAGTCCCCGTCCGTGCACGGGTCGCCGTCGTCGCAGGCCATCTGGATCGGCTCGTGGACGCAGGCGTCGATGCCGGGCTCGGCGAAGACGTCGCACCGGTCGGCCGTGCACGGGTTGTCGTCGTCGCACGGCTTCCGGACGCCCCCGCACGTGCCGGCGGAGCACGCGTCCCCGTCCGTACACGGGTTGCCGTCGTCGCAGTCGAGGCCGTCGACCGCCGCGAACGTGCACCCGGCCTTCGGGTCGCAGTCGTCCAGCGTGCACGGGTCATGGTCGTCGCAGTTCCGCGGCCGGCCCAGGCACGCGCCGTCGATGCAGGAGTCGTGCGACGTGCACGCGTCCCCGTCGTCGCACGGCCCCGTGCGCGGCAGGTGGTCGCAGGTCTCGCCGTTGAAGCGATCGAACGTGCAGGGGTTGCCGTCGGCGCAGTCCGGGACCCCCACGCAATGCCCCTCCTCGCAGGTGCCGCCGAAGCCGCACGACACGCCGGTGAGCGGGAGGAACACGCACTCGCCGGGGTACAGGCAGGAGTCCTTGGTACACGGGTTGTCGTCGTCGCACGCGCGCTGGGTGCCGACGCACTCGTACCCGCTGCACTGCGCGTCCGCGAGGCACCGGTCCCCGGACGCGCACGACGCCCCGCTCTTCGGGATCCTGGTGCAGCCCATGCGCGGGTCGCACGCGTCGTGCGTGCAGGGGTTCTCGTCGCCGCAGGGGACCGGCCACCCGGCGCACCGGCCGCCCGCGCACTTGTCCCCCGACGTGCAGGCGTCCCCGTCGTCGCAGTCTCGCGTGTTCGGGTCGTGGCGGCACCCGCCGGCCGGATCGCACGCGTCGTCGGTGCACGGGTTGCCGTCGTCGCAGCCCGGGCCGGGGTAGCCGCGGCACTCGCCGCCGCCGCACCGGTCGTTCACGGTGCACGCGTCGCCGTCGTCGCACGGCAGGTAGTTGAACTCGCGGCGGCACCCCGACGCCGCGCCCGGATCGCAGAAGTCCCTCGTGCAGAGCCTGCCGTCGTCGCAGTCCCGGGGCTCGCCGCGGCAGACCCCGTCCTCGCCGCAGGCGTCGGATTCGGAGCACGGGTCGCCGTCGTCGCACGCATTCCCGGGCAGCGGGGTCGCGAAGCACCCCTTGGCGGCGTCGCACCCGTCCGCGGTGCAGTCGTTCCGGTCGTCGCAGGCCAGGGGTGCGCCCGTACACCTGCCGTCCGGGTCGCAATGGTCGCCGATCGTGCACGCGGAGCCGTCGCTGCACGGGAAGTAGCCGCGGGGCTTGTGCGTGCAGCCCGCGACCGGGTCGCACCAGTCGAGCGTGCACTGGTCCTGGTCCGAGCAGTCGATCGTCGCGACGCCACGACACCGGCCCGCCTCGCAGGCGTCGCCGGTCGTGCAGACGCTCCCGTCGTCGCAGGGCCCGGCGGCCGAGGGCTCGTGCACGCACCCGCCGTAGGGGAGGCACAGGTCCGTGGTGCACGGGTTGCCGTCGTCGCACGCCTGCCTGCCGCCCCCGCACCCGGTCGCGAGGCAGCGGTCCTTGACGGTGCACGGGTCCCCGTCGTCGCAAGGAATCCCGAGGAGCCGGTCGTTCCGGCAGCCGGCGGCCGGAAGGCACCGGTCGAGCGTGCAGGGGTCCAGGTCGTCGCAGTCCGGCCGCGGTCCCGGCAGGCAGACGTAGCCCTGGCAGGCGTCGCCGGCGGTGCAGGCGTTCCCGTCGTCGCACGCCGCGGCCCGCGGCTCCCACACGCAACCCACGACGGGGTCGCAGCGGTCGGCGGTACACGGGTTCCCGTCGTCGCACCCCTTCGGCACGCCCTCGCACGTCCCGTCACGGCAGCGGTCGCCCTCGGTGCACGGGGAGCCGTCGTCGCACCGGTGACCGAGGTCGTCGGCCACGCACCCGATCGCGGGGACGCACCGGTCGAGCGTGCAGGGGTTCCCGTCGTCGCAAACGACGAACGTTCCACGGCACTTGCCGCCGGGCAGGCAGACGTCCTCCCCGGTACACGCGTCGCCGTCGTCGCACCCGGTCCCGGGCGGCGCGTCCGCGTGCACGCACCCCGCGACCGCGTCGCAGGAGTCGGTCGTGCACGGGTTGCCGTCGTCGCAGGTCGTAGCCTCGCCGGGCGCACACCCGCCGTCCGCGCACGCGTCGTCGAGCGAGCACGGATTCCCGTCGTCGCAGGCCGCGCCGCTGCCCCAGCGGACGCACCCGACGCCCGGGTCGCACCTCTCGGCCGTACACGGGTCGCCGTCGTCGCAGTTCCGCGGGCCGCCCGGCACGCAGGCGCCCTGGGAGCAGTGCTCGTCCCCGGTACACGGGTCGCCGTCGTCGCACGGGACGGTGTTCGGCGGGTGGAGCCGGCACCCCCCCGCGGGGTCGCAGGGGTCGTCCGTGCACGGGTTCCCGTCGTCGCAGGAGACCGGGACGCCGCCCACGCACTTGCCGTCGACGCACGTCTCCATGGCGGTGCACGCGTTGCCGTCCTCGCAGGCGCCCGTGATCGCCTGGTGCACGCACCCTTCGACCGGGTCGCACACGTCCGTCGTGCACGGATCGAGGTCGTCGCACCCCCGGACGAGCGGATTGCAGGTGCCCCAGGCGCAGTTGTCCGGCCCGGTGCACGGGTCGCCGTCGTCGCAGGCGCCCGCCACCGGGTCGTGCCGGCATCCCTGCCCCGGGTCGCAGGAGTCCCCGGTGCACACGTTCCCGTCGTCGCACGAGAGCGTCGCCAGCGGCACGCACTCGCCCGCCTGGCACGCCGAGGCGCTGCTGCACGCGTTCCCGTCGTCGCAGGGCCGCCCCTCGGGCGCCGGGGTCCCGGCGCACTCGCCGGTCGCCGGCACGCACGCCGTGCGCGAGCACGGGCCGTCCCCCGAGGTGTCGCACGCGACGACCGTGGCCGGTGCCACCACGCACGCGTGGTTCACGCAGGCCAGCGTCCCGTTGCACCGGTCCCCGTCCTCGAGCGGGGCGCACCCTGCCGTGTCGAGACAACCGCACTCCGGGGTCGGGACCCCCACGCACTTGCCGTAGGCGTCGCAGCGGTCGTCGAGCGTGCACGCGTTCCCGTCGTCGCAGTCCCCGGCGCGCGGCGTCCGCACGCATCCGCCCGAGGGATCGCAGCCGTCGTTCGTGCAGGGGTTGTTGTCGTCGCAGTGGATCGTGGCGAGCGCGACGCACGCGCCGCCGAGACAGGCGTCGCCGACCGTGCACGCGTCGAGGTCGTCGCACGGCCGCCCGTCCGGGACGTCCGCCTCGACGCACGCGCCGGTGAGGGGGTCGCACGCCGGGACGCGGCAGGCGCCGGGCGCCCGCGGGTCGCAGACGACGACCGTGGCCGGGTCCACCTCGCACAGGCCGTTCGAGCACCGGAGCGTGCCGTTGCAGCGGTTCTGGTCCTCGTGGGCCGCGCACTCCGCGTCCCCCCCGCACTGGCACTCGTTGTGGCCCCCGCACGACCCGTCCGCGCACACGTCGTCGGAGGTACATGGGTTGCCGTCGTCGCACGGACGGCGGTTCGGGGCGTTCCGGCACCCGACGCCCGGCTCGCACGTGTCGTCGGTGCAGGGGTTGTGGTCGTCGCAGTCCTTCGCGCGGCCCATGCAGGCGCCCGACACGCACAGCCCGTCCGGCCGGCAGGGCTCCGCGTCGCCGCACGGCGAGCCGTCCCCGGCAGGCACCGCCTCGCAGGTCCCGGAGCGCCCGCACCGCGGAACGCGGCACGCCGCGAGCCTCTCCGCGAGCGGCGCGCAGTCGTCGTCGATCGAGCAGGGGATCGTGCCCGCGTCCGCGGAATCGTCCCCGGCGGCACCTTCCGCGTCGGCGCCGTCCGAAGGATCACCCCCGTCGGTCCACCCGGCCTCCGGCAGGGCGCCCGGGTCCTGGTCCGGGGTCCCGGACGACGTGCCCCCGCCGCACGCCGCGAGCGCGGGCACGAGCGCGAGCGCGAGGAGAAGGAGGGACACGCTGCGAATCACCGCCATCATGCTGCCCCGCGAACGGATCGACCCGGGAGGAATCCTAGTGGAACGCGCGCGGGGGAGCCAAGCTCGCTGCCGTGGCGCGAACCGGTGACGGCAGCACCGCGACGCCCCGGGCCTTCAGGTCGCGCGCAACGTCCCGGAGCCGCGCCTGCTCCTCCGGCCCGAACCCGTCCGCGGTGTACGAGGTGAAGTACGAGGACGCGGAGAGCGGGACGTACGGGTACCCGCCCTTCCGACGCCCTGCCGTCCGACCGTCCGGCCGCTGCGCTGACCGGTAGTCGGGGGGCGAGTTCCGAGTCGGCGCCACAGGCCTGTCGCAGCCTGCCTCCCGGACACGCGGCGAGACTTCCCCTTTCCCCAAGGCTGAGGCCAGCCGGCAGGCCCACCGGCCGCAGCGCCTTCCGGTGCTGCTCCTCGTGGATCTGGGCGCGAAGCCGACCGCGCGCCCCCCCGATCACGCTCCCGACCGCGCCGGAACTGACCCCTTCCGTCGAGTCGCTGGCGATGGACGCAGAGAACCGGCGGTTACGGATAGCTTCCCGTAACCTGCGGGGCACCACGTCCGACGACAGCCGCCGGCGACTACCGGCCACCGCTGCGTCCGACCGAGCATTCCGCGCTGTCGCCCGGCCCAAATGGCAGGCGGTCCCGAACGACTCCCGTCGAGACACGTACCCCACCTTCTCGGCCCGACAGGCCCCAGGGGCATCGTTTGGAAGGGGGGGCGCGGCTCGCCCCCCTGCCCGCCGCCAGATTCCCAACTCGAGGCCGCTCGGGTACGATTCGACGTCCGTGCGGGAGGAGGAGCAATGCCGGGCAGGGCACGGGCGGTGCGAGGTGGAACAAACCTTCGGGACCGGGTAGCCGCGTTGGCCCGGGAGTTGGGCTTGGCGGCGGAGACCGAGGTCGAGGTGGGACGGCGCCTGTGGGGCGCCCGGCGACAGATCGACGTGGTTGCGCGAGACCCAAAGACCCGCTTGACTCTCGGGATCGAATGCAAGTACCAAGCGGAGCCAGGAACCGCTCAAGAGAAGATCCCGGCGACCATCGAGGACATGAAGGGTTGGCCCATTCGCGGGCTCGTCGTCTTTGAAGGGGCAGGCTTCACCAAGGACATGGTGGCCTTCCTGCTGTCCACGGGGAAGGCGGTTGAGTTCCGACACCTCCCCAAGTGGCTCGAACTCTACTTCGGTCTGTAGGAGTCGATGCCTTGTCCGAGTACCGACCCTTCCTGAAATGGGCCGGCGGCAAGAGACAACTGCTGCCGGAGTTGGTCGGTCACGTTCGGCGTCTGCGCTCGTTCGGGGCGTACCACGAGCCCTTTGTCGGCGGTGGGGCGCTCTTCTTCGCTCTTTTCGGCCTTGGCGCGATCAGGAACGGGGTCGTTCTCTCCGATGTGAATTCGCGTCTCATCGAGGCGTACGAAGGCGTTGCTCGCGATGTCGAGGAAGTCATCGAACTGCTGCGACACCATGCGAAGAAACACTCGCCCGAGCACTTCTACGCGATTCGTCGGCAGGTCCCCGAGTCCGTCGTCGAGCGGGCCGCCCGCATCATCTACCTGAACCGCACGTGCTTCAACGGTCTGTATCGCGAGAACTCCCGTGGCGAGTTCAACGTGCCGTTGGGTCGATACGCCAACCCTTCGATCTGTGACGAGGCCACTCTGCGCAGGGCGGCGGCCGCTCTCAGTTCGGTGACGCTCGCAATCCGGCCCTTCGAGGCGGTCCTGGAGATGGCAAGGCCCCGGGACCTCGTGTACTTCGATCCGCCATACGTGCCGCTGTCCCGAACGTCTTCGTTCACGGCCTACGCCCAGGGCGGGTTCGCGATGCCGGACCAGGAGAGGCTTGCCCGTGTGTTCGCGGAGCTTGCCTCGCGACGGGTCTTCGTGATGCTCTCGAACTCCAAGACCGATTCGGTGGTCGGGCTCTACGGGCGATTCCCCATCCACACGGTTCTCGCGTCCCGCGCCGTCAACAGCAACGCCGAGCGGCGCGGCAAGATCGAGGAAGTAATCGTCACGAACTTCTGACGGCCCGACCGCGGAGCCTACGCGACCTTGCGAAGGCCGTCCACCGGGTTCAGCCTCGTGGCGCGCCAGGACGACAGCACGCAGCTCACGAGCACGACCGCGGCGGACACGGCCGCGATCGTCAGCGCGTCGTCCCAGTGCAGGCTCGCGGGCAGCTCGGTGATGAGGTAGACGCGCGGGTCGAGCCGGAAGTCGAGCCCCCGGATCGCGGACACGATGCCGTAGCCGGCCGCGAGCCCGGCGGCCACGCCCGCGAGCCCGAGCGCGAACCCGTGCGCCACGAACACCCGCGCGAGCTGGCGACGCGACGCGCCGAGCGCCACGAGCGTCGAGACCTCGCGCACCCGCTCGCGCGCCACGATGAGCTGGGTGCCGACGATGTTGAAGGCGGCGACGAGCACGATGATCAGGAAGAACAGCGCGAGCACGGCCTTCTGGGTCCCGAGCGCGCCGAACAGGTTCCGGTTCATCTCCTTCCAGTCGATCACGCGGTAGCGCGGGACGGACATGCCGAAGTCCGCGTAGTCGAGCGCCCGCCGGAGCGGCCGGACCGCGCGGATCAGCGACACCACGTCGGTCGCGCCGTCGGGCAGTGCCGACTCGATCGCCCGGCCGGCGATCTCGCGCACCCGGACCGAGTCCCGGGCGAGGTCCGCGACGCCGTACGGCGAGAGCGCGACCAGCGCCGAGCGGCGCATCCGCTCCGTGTCGAACATGTCGTCCAGCCGGAGCTCGATCCAGCGCACGGCCGGCCCCCGGTCCAGGAACGCCTGCGCAGACGCGAGGTCCATGACGACGAGGCGCGAGTCGTATTCCCAGAACCCGGACTCGAAGCAGTCCTCGACCACGAAGGCCCGCTGCATCGGCGCCATGCCGATCGGGCCCGGGCCGTCGCCGAGACCCCGGACCGGCGTGGTCAGGGTGACGCGGTCGCCCGGGCCGACCTCGAGGCGGCGCGCCAGCTCGCACCCGAGCACCGCGCGCAGCGGCTCGCCGTCGCGATATGCCAGCCCGGCCAGGGACTTGCGGGTCGTCAGCGCCGTCAGCGAGGACACCCGGTCGACGCCCTCGATGTCCACCCCCTTGACGATCGCCCCGGCGCTGCCCGTGTCCGAGGACACCATCATCTCGTCGTAGGTCGACGGGTTGGTCCCTGCCACCCCGGGCAGCCGCGCCAGGCGGTCGGCCACGTCGCGGTACTCCTCGAAGCGCTCGCCGCGCGCCAGCACCACCATGTGCGGGTACACGCCGAGGATGCGCTCGCGGAAGGCCTCCTCGAAGCCGCCCGTCACCGCGAGCACCGCGGTCAGCACCGCGACGCCCACGCCGATGCTGACCACGGACACGATCGTCGCGACCGACACCCGTGACCGGCTCCGCCCGGAGAACAGGGACAGGCCGATGGCCCAGGACAGCGGCAGTCGCTTGAGCAGGGTCGGCATCCGGCCTCGAACAGGGAGTGGCTGCGCCGTCCCGGCGCGGCAGTTCCCGCGCCGTCCCGGCGCGCCGGATTATAATCCGAGCCGTGGAGCCGTCCCTCGAACGCCATCGCCGCCACTGCGTCCTGCCGGAGTTCGGCGAGGACGGCCAGCGCCGCGTGGCCGCGTCCTCGGTCGTGGTCTTCGGGTGCGGCGCGCTCGGCGGCGCGGCGGCCATGCTGCTCGCCCGCGCGGGCGTCGGCCGGCTCGTCGTGGTGGACCGGGACCTCCCCGAGCGCGTGAACCTGCACCGCCAGGTCCTGTTCGACGAGGCGGACGTGGACGCCTCCCTGCCCAAGGCCGAGGCCGCGGCGCGGAAGCTCAGGTCCGCGAACGCCGATATCGCCGTCGAGGGCGTGGTCGCGGACGTGGACCGGACGAACGTCGAGGCGCTGGCGCGCGACGCGACGCTGGTCGTGGACGGCGCGGACAACTTCGAGTTGCGCCTGCTCGCGAACGAGGCGTGCGTCCGCCACGCCATCCCGTGGGTCCACGGCGCGGTCGCGGGGACCTACGGCGTCCAGTGGACCGTGCTGCCTGGGCGGACCGCCTGCTTCTCGTGCCTGGTCGAGGACGCCCCTCCGGCCGGCTCGGTCCCGACGTGCGAGGCCGCGGGCGTCTTCTCCCCGACCGTGCTCGCGGTCGCGTCGCTCCAGGCCGCGGAGGCGCTGAAGGTGATTACCGGGAACGCCCACCGGGTCCGCCGCACGCTTCTGTCGTTCGACCTGTGGACCGGCGAGCGGGCCGAGGTCGAGGTCGCGCGCTCCCCCGCGTGCCCGGTCTGCGCGCAGGGGCGGTTCGACCACCTGGAGGGACGGAAGGGGTCGCGGACGACCGTGCTGTGCGGTGGCGACCAGGTCCAGGTGAGCGCGGGCCCGGGCGCCCGGCCCGGCCTCGACGAGGTGGCGGCGCGGCTCCCCGCGGACGCGAATGCACGCAGGAGCCCGTATCTGCTCAGGTTCTGCGCGGACGGCCTGGAGGTCGCGCTCTTCCCGGACGGCCGGGCGATCGTGCGCGGCACCACGGACCCGGCCCGCGCCCGCGCAGTGCTCGCGAAGCACGTGGGGACGTGATGACGGACCGCTTCGTCTACCTCGACAACGCCGCGACGTCCTGGCCGAAGCCGCCGGAGGTCGCGGTCGCGATGGAGCGGTTCCTGCGGGACTCCGCCGGGAACCCCGGCCGGGCCGGGCACCGCCTCGCGCTCGCCGCCCAGATCCCGATCGACGACTGCCGCGCCGCGCTCGCGCGCCTGCTCGGGGCTCCGGACGCGAGCCGGGTCGCGTTCACGCTGAACGCCTCCGACGCCCTGAACATGGCGCTGAAGGGCGTGCTGCGGGACGGCGACCGCGTGGTCACGTCGCGCATGGAGCACAACTCGGTGAACCGTCCCCTGGCAGCGCTCGCGGCGGCCGGTCGCATCGCCGTGGACGTCGCGGAGAACGACGGCGAGGGGCGGATCGACCCGGACTCGGTGCGGCGGCTGCTGCGGCCGGGCGGCACGCGCCTCCTGGCGCTGACGTGGGCGTCGAACGCGTTCGGCACGCTCCAGCCGGTCGCGGAGTTCGCGGCCGCGGCCCGGGAGGCGGGGGCGCTCCTGCTGCTCGACGCGTCGCAGGCGGTCGGCGCGGTCCCGTTGGACCTCGCTGGTTGCGGCGCGGACCTGGTCGCGTTCCCCGGCCACAAGGGGCTGATGGGCCCGACCGGCACCGGCGCGCTGTGGGTGCGGGGGGGGCTGGACGTCGCCCCGTGGCGCGAGGGCGGGACCGGCGGCGACTCGACCGACCCGTTCCAGCCACGGGAGATGCCGCACCGGCTCGAGGGCGGCACGCCGAACACGGTCGGGATCGCGGGGCTGCTCGCCGGCGTCCGGTGGGTGGCCGCCCGCGGGGTCGCGGAGATCCGGCGGCACGAGCGCGACCTGACCGCGCGCATCATCGGCGCGCTCTCGGCCGTCCCAGGGGTCGCGATCCACGGACCGCGCGACGCGGAAGCGCGGATCGCCGCGGTGTCCTTCACGATCCCCGGGCACCCGCCGCAGGAGGTCGCGGCCGCGCTCGACGCCGCGTTCGGGGTCGCGGTCCGGCCGGGCCTGCACTGCGCGCCCCATGCCCACCGCAGCCTCGGCACCTTCCCGGACGGGACCGTGCGGGCGAGCCCGGGGCCGTTCTCCACGGAGGCCGACGTGGACGCGCTGGCGGCGGCGGTGGGGAAGGTGGCGGGGACGTAGCCCCAGGCCCCAGCCCCCCCCCGCGCGGCCTCGGGCCGCGGCGTGGCTCCGCCGCGGCCCGCCCGCGACGAAGGGGACGGCCGCGCGGGGGGGGCGGGCCCCAGGCTACTGCCAGCGCACCCGGTTCCCCGGGACGAGCTACTGCCAGTGCACCCGGTTCCCCGGGACGATGATGTAGACGGGCCTGCTGCTCAACAGGGTGTTCCCGGTCACCACGTGGATCACGGCCTGGAACAGCATGACCTTGACGGTGGTCGGCTCGTAGAAGTCGTTCCTGAACTCCACGTCGAACGTGACGGTCGTGCCGGGGTCGACCTTGTGGAACGAGGTCGCATCCATGGACTCGACCCCCCCGGCCGGACTGGCCGAGACCGGCGTCACCGACTTGACGAACTGGGTCGTGTCGATCATCTCCGGGTTCGCGACCGACTCGCGCTGGGTCGTGACGTCGTCGAGCACGCTGTTCTCGGTCAGCGCGACGACCGCGTCCACGACCTGCTGGGACAGCCCGGTCCCGTCGGCCGCGATCGTGTAGTTGAAGGGATTGCCCTGCTTGTCCAGCGATCCCGTGCCCTTGGACACGTCCTTGAAGTTGTCGAGCACGTTCCCGCCCTCGGACGAGTCCACGCCGACGAACTTCGCGCCGATCGCCTTCATCGCGGCGATCGCGTCCCCCTTGTCGTGGGGGTTGCCGGACTCCCAGTCCCAGTCGCCGTCCTGGAACGGCTCGTCGGTCATCATCAGGAAGATCGGCAGCGCGTCCGGCCGGAAGCACGCGCCCCCGACCTTGCCGGCGGGACAGCTCGCCGGGGGGATGTGCGGGCTCGACTCGTCGATGCAGAACAGACCGAACGGCCCCCACTCGGTGCAGAGCGTGCCGTCGAACCCCGTCCCCGCCGCGGCCTGGTAGAGCACCTCCGAGTGCGCCTCCTCGCTGCCGCCGCACTCCGAGATCCCGTCCACCGCGGCCTTGACCGCGTCCGCGTCGGTCGTGATCGCCTGGGCGACCGCGTACACGTCGTCCTCGAGCGTGCCGAACTTCACGAGCCCGAACGCGACCTCCGGGACGGACGCCTTGATCCCCCCGATCACCGTCTGCTTGATGCCCTTCTTCAGGTTCGCGTGCTCCCCCCCCATCGACCCGGACAGGTCCACGAGGATCAGCACGTCCGCCCGGGTGATGTCCGTCGAGAAGTCGAGATGGCGTTTCTGCGACTCGCCGTCGTACGGCAGCACGAGGTAGAACACGTCGGGGGGCACCACCGAGGCCGGGTCGAGCGGGTCCGACCCGTACGCGACCTCCACGAGGTCGATGAACCCGTCGTCGTCCGTGTCCTTCTTCGTGGTCGACGTCTCGTCGCCCGTGCCCGCGACGCCGTCCTTGCCGAGCGCCTCCGCGGCGTCGTCGAGCCCGTCGTCGTCCGAGTCCGGGTCCTTGTACGACGGCTTGCCGTCGTAGTCCGGGTCCGAGACCCCCTCGACCTTGTCCGGGATGCCGTCCGCGTCCGAGTCCTGGTCCAGGAAGTCGGGCGTCCCGTCCCCGTCGGTGTCGACCTCTCCCTCGACCCCGTTCGGGATGCCGTCGCCGTCGTCGTCGCCGAGCGGCCACGCGTCCGCCTCCGACGCGTCGGCCGTGACGTCCGGCCCCGTCGCGTCGGACGGGACCGGCGCGTCCTCGGCGTCCTGCGGATCCGCGCCGTCCGCGTCCGGGGCCGCGTCCTTGCCCGCGTCGCCGGCCGCGGGCTTGTCCTTGCCCGTGTCGTAGGCCACGCCCAGGTCCTTGCCGACCATGACCTCGCGGAACGGCCCGTGGTAGCCTGGGTCGCCGCCGCCGCCCCCGCACGCGAGGAAGAGGACGGCAGCAACGAGGACCGCGCCGCGAGCAGACGTCATCCGCACCTCCGACGGGGATTGTAGCCGCGGCGCCGCCTCGGCGCTAAGAGGACAAAGCGGATCCGGATTCGGGACGCGGCGATCAGTTGTGCCAGAACCGGACGCCCTGCGCGGTCGGGGCAAGTCCCGACGCGTCCGCGATCCCCGCCCACAGCCGGTAGTTCTCGCCCCGCCAGTTCACGACGAGGGCCACGTTGACCACCCCGGACGGGACCCTCAGCCGGAGCACGGGGTCCGGTCGCCGGACCGGCGCGGCGCCGCGCAGCGGGCAGGCCGACGCCGTGTCGCCGACCAGCCACGACAGGACCTCGCACCGGTTGTCGAGCAGGAAGGCATCACGGGTCCGACCCGGGTCCGGGGGCGGCGGGCAGCCTTCGGCGGGGGGCTGGTCGAAGTCCACCATCACCCCGGTCGCCGTCGCGGACCGGCGCGCGACGACCGTCATCGGCACGCGCGACCACGGGGCGGACAGGCCCTCGACGATCGCGCCGGCCCCGGGCGCGGTCAGGTCGAGGTCGGCCGGGCCGCGGTCCGTCGTGACGAAGGGCGCGCCGAACGGGTCGCGCGACAGGTCGACGACCAGGGTGACCGGCTCGCCCGGCGGCGGGACCTCGTGGCCGAAGAAGCCGAGCGGCCACTCGACGGCCGCGGACGACGGTGACCGGAGCGCCTCCCGGAGCGAGACCGCGCTCCCCGCGAGGAAGCGTCCCGAGACGTGCGGCGCGACGGGCGGTCGCGGGAGCAGCCCCGCGTCGGTCGCCTCCGCCGCCGCGCGGTCCACGAGGTCGGCGCGCTCGGTCCACGCGCCGGGGAGGCAGTAGTACCGCTCGTCAGCGGGCACGCGCCAGTCGCGGATCCCCGCCGTCCCCGCCCACGACGCGAGGACCAGGGCCGCGACCGCGCCGCCGGCGGCGACCGGCCTCCGCCGCACCGCCTCGCCACCCGCCGCGATCCAGGGCACGAAGGCGGTCGCGACCATCAGGATGACGCCCATCTTGTTCGCCTGGTCCCACGCCTCCTGCACCGCGATCGCGGCGACGACCGGGACCGCCCAGAGCGCCCAGAACGCGGCGCGCTCCCGCGACCGCAGCCAGACGCGGACGAACCCCGCGTGGAGCAGCGCGAACAGGATCAGCCCGAAGTGGTGGGCCAGGGCGAGCGGCCACGCGACGAAGGTCGGGAACGGGTTGTGGGGCGTGCGCACCACCTGGTCGTGCAGCGGCCAGTTCACGAACCCCTGCCAGTGGAACCGGACGCCGAGCAGTTCGTACGGCAGCGGGGGGAACTGCGGGTTGCTCTCGAACTTGAGGACCGACCCGAGCGCGTACAGGTGGTGCAGGTGCTCCGGCAGGGTGACGACCGCGACCGCGACCAGGAACGCCCCGACGGCCGCGGCGCGGCGGCGCTCGCGCCACGCCACGAGCAGCGGCGCCGCGAACGACAGGATCATCGCGTGCCGGACGCAGAGCAGCAGGCCGAACAGCGCGCCGAGCACGATCCAGCGACCCGCGGCCCGCCCCGCGCCGTCGTCCCGGTCCTCCCGGGGGCCGAGCATCAGCGGCAGCAGCGCCGTGCCGATCGCGAGCGCGAACAGGTTCTCGTCCGGGAGCGCGATCGTCAGCACGTACGAGTTCAGCGGCAGGAAGACGAGGCCGAACCAGCCCCATCCGCGACCGCCCGCGTCGCGGCCGACGACGTAGCCGCCGAGCGCGATCGCGAACGCGCACAGCGCGAAAGCGAGCCGGAACCCGAGCGGTCCGAACAGCACGAGCGCGGCCGCGAGCAGCGCGGAGTTGCCGAGGCGCGCGTCGTCAGGGTTGGTCCGGAGCAGGTCCACGTCCTCGACCGGCTGCCCGGAGACCGACTGCCCGGTCGCGAGGAACGCCGCGTTGTAGATGCACGAGTCGTCGAGCGGGTGGCGGGCGTCGAATGCGAGCAGGTAGACGGCGGCGACGAGCCCGCCCGCGACCAGGACCGCGCGCCGTCCGCCGAGTGCGCGCGCGAGCAGGGTCACCGGCAGCATGCGAGCGAGCGGCGGCGCCCCTCGCGCCCGGATCGCCGCCGCGACGGCGGCCGCGACCAGGTTCGCCGCGGCGACCGCGACCAGCAGCGGGAGCGTGACCCGGACCCCGGTGAACAGGTTGACCCACAGCGTGAACAGCGGCACCACGCCGAAGCCCCAGGCGAGCGACGCGAGCAGGGTGCGGAGGCCGGCATCCGGGGCCACCGGCGCTGCCCCGTCCGGGCGGTCCCCACCGGGCGGCCCCGCGAGTTGGTTCACGGTCGCGAGCCCGGCAGCGGCCATCAGACCCGCAACGGGCATCGCGATCAGCAGGTCGAGCGGCGACAACCGACCCCTCCGGCGGCCGGGGTCAGGGTCCGTCCGGCCCTCCCGACCGGCCCCGATCGTACCTTTCGCGTTCCTGCGGTTCCAGGGCCCGACCGCCGGGGACGGGAATACCCGAGGCGGACGGGGCTACGGCGGATTCACCGATTCGGCCTTCGTCCCGACGGACACGACGCCCCGGGACGTCAGTCCGGCGCGACCGGGCCCTCGGGGGCGGCTGCGGCTGCGGCGGCTGCGGCTGCAGCTGCCGCGGCACGCTGGAGCGTCCGGACGTGCGTGACGAGGTCGCGCCGCTTCCAGGGCGAAAGCGTGTTGCCGAACGCCGGCATCACGCCCGCCCTCCCGGTCCCCCTGGCCCCGCCGGCGACGACCGCGTCGATCCCGGCGTCCGTCAGGCCCCGTGCCGCCCCGGACGCGAGGTCCGCGGGCGCGGGGTCGAGACGCGACGCGGTGATGCCGTCGCCGTGCCCGGTCGCGCCGTGGCACGCGGCGCACCACCGGCCGTACAGGACGGCGCCCTCGGCCGCACCGATCGCCCCGGCCGCGGACCCGGTCGTGGAAGCGGCCGCCGGCCGGGGGGGCTCCTCCCCGCCGCACCCCGTCGCCAGGAGCGCCGCCACGGCGATCGCGAAGGCCTTCATGGCGCGCCTCCAGCCTCCGGCCCTCCGGGAGGGGCCGCCGTCTCGACCCGGCGGGTCGCCAGGAACGCGGCCAGCGAGCGGGCGTCCTCCGCCGACCCGACGATGCGCGGCTCAACCGCGCCGGCACGGGCCGGGTCCGTGAGCTGCCACGCGGTCCACCGCGGATCGAGCCGCCTGCCCGTGTCGGACAGGTTCGGCCCGACCGCGCCGCCGCGCTCGCCCAGGATGTGGCAGCCGCGGCACCTCAGGTCCTCGAACAGGGTCTCGCCGCGCGCCGCCTCGGCCGGATCGGCCGGGACCTCGGGCAGGCCGTCGCGAGCGTACGCGACCCCGAGCCACGTCGTCAGAAGTTCCGCCTCCGCGTCCGGAAGGAAGAAGCGCGGCATCCGCTCGACCAGGAGCGGCCGGATCTCGTACGGCTCCCGCAGGAAGTCGAACAGCCAGCGCGGCTGCACGCGGCTCCCCTCCGCGGTCAGGTCGGGCGCGAGCGTGCCGCCGCTCCCGCCGAGCGCGTGGCAGGTCAGGCACTTCAGGTCCCGGACGAGCGCACCGGCGGGCCCGGGGGGGTACGCGGGCCCGGCCGGGCGGGGAGGGTCGGCCTGCGCGGACGCCGGCGCGGGCGCGGTCAGGGACAGCACCGCGACGAGCAGCGCGTCGAGGTCCTGCTTCGCGATCGGGGAAGTCGGCATGATCAGGGTCTCGCCTCCGGAGCGCGGCGATTCGAGCTTCGCCCGCGTCCACGCCTCGCGGGTCCGCGGCCCGTCCCACCCCGCCTTGAACGGCAGCCGGCCGACCTCCTTCTCGCCGAAGCGCGTCAGGTCGGGCCCGACGGGGCGCGCGTCCGGGACGCCCGCGACCGCGTGGCACCCGAGGCAGCCGAGCGAGTGGACGAGCGTGCGCCCGCGCGCGGCGTCGGCCGAGGAGAGGAGCGAGTCCGCGCGCGACGCGACCTCGGCCAGCCGCTCCGCCGCGGCCGGGTCCTTCATCTCCTCGCTCATGTGGTACGCGAGCGCGAGCCGTTCGCCCTCCGGAAGCCGGAACCGCGGCATGCGCGTGCCCGGCAGGAAGCGCTCCGGGTCCGCGATCCACGCCGCGATCGCCTCGACCGACAGCTTCTCGCCGATGCGGCCGTGGTCCGGCCCGAGCGTCCCGCCCGTGCCCGCAATCGCGTGGCAGCTCACGCACCGGGCGGTCCGCCAGGTCTTCCCCCCCGCCTCGTACATGCGGTCGAGCGCCGCGTCCGACGCGGACTCGAGCGCGCCGCCCGCCTCGGGCAGGCCCGCGCGGCCCCTGAACGAGAGCAGGTACGCGACGATGTCGGCGGCGTCGCGCTCGGAGAAGCCGAAGTCGGCCATGCGCGGCGTCGCGAGCAGGTCCGCGGGGCGGCGGAGCCACGCGAGCAGCCAGGCGGGCGAGGCCCGGTCCGCGGCGTACGTCAGTTCCGGACCCACCCGGCCGCGGACGCCCGCCCCCGGCATCTCGTGGCAGCCGAAGCAGGCGAGGCGATCCATCAGCGCGACGCCTCGCCGGAGGTCGGGCGCGCGGGCGACGGTCGCCCGGTCGTGGCACCGGCCGCACCCGGCCTGGACAAGCCGGCCCGCCAGCAGCGGGGATTCCCAGTGGGCGACCGATCCGTGCGCGTCCGGGAGCCGCGTCGCCCGCCCCTGGCCGTCGTGGCACGGCGTGCAGCCGACCTTCTCCGGGTCGTGCAGCTCGAGCATCGGGCCCGGGTGCGTCGCGAGCGGAGCGGGAGCGCCGGCCAGCTCCGGGCGGTCCGTGCCCGCGTGGCAGGCGCCGCAGCGGTCGACCACGCCGAGCGCCGGCACATGGAGCTGCGGCACGCGGACCGGCACCGCCCCTTCCGCGTCCTCGACCCCGGCGACGGCCAGCCGCTCCTGCGCGTCGAGCCAGTGGCCCGACCACGCGGGCCGGACCTCGTCCAGCACGGTCGCGCCGGTGACCGCGGCGAGCGCGGCGGACGAGACCAGGAAGAGCACGCGCCGGCCGACGGACACCGGCGCGACCGGATCGACGGAAGTGCCCGCATCTCCGGTGCGATCGTCACCGCTCACGTCCGGATCCCCCCCGGGGGCCGGCTTCCGGCCGGACCGCCCTACAGGTTGAACCACGGGGTCACGAGCACGTAGTGCACGTCGAGCCCGAGGCAGATCGCGATCTTCAACGGCACGGCCAGCATCCCGAGCAGAAGCGCCGTCACCAGCAGGTACCTCGGCCAGCCGAGCCGGCGCCGGAACCCGGGCCGGATGACCGCGGGCAGCGCGATGCCGCCGGCCACGTACCCGAGGACCGCCGGGATCCCCACCCACGGCGGCAGGTCCGTGGTGGTGGCGACCGGCGGCTTCTCGACGTCCCAGGACTCCCATGGCCAGTACCACGCCCAGTGCGGGCCGCGGTCCCAGGTGCCGACCGCGATCAGCCCGAACCACAGGGCGAGGCCGAAGATGAAGATCGACCACGCGACCGGCCGCCGGCGCGGCGACCACAGCCCCACGTGGTCCGGCTCGCGGTCGAGGTACGGGACCGCCATCAGCCCGAGGATGATGACCCCCGGCACGATCACGCCCGCGATCCACGGGTCGAACCAGACGAGCAGCTCCTGGAGCCCGACGAAGTACCACGGCGCCTTGGCGATCGGCGGCGTGTAGCCGGGGTTCGCGATCGACTCGAGCGGCGCCTCGACCACGAGCGAGAACGCCCCGATCGCGACCGTGCATATCAGCATGGCCAGCAGTTCGATGAAGACGAGGTGAGGCCACGTCTCGACCATGACCTCCCCCGTCCCCGTCCCCATCCCCGTCCCGATCCCCGTGCCCGTACCCGCTCCCGGCCCTGCCCCTGCCCCCGCCCCCGTTCCCGCGCGTTCCTCCACCGCTTCCCTCACAACGGCCGCGAGATCCCGCCGTCCTTCCTCACCCGCCAGAAGTGCACCCCCATCAGCACCACCGCGGCCAGCGGCAGGGCGACGCAGTGCAGGACGTAGAACCGCAGCAGCGCGTTCTGGCCGACCGTGGTTCCGCCGAGGAGCAGGTACCGCAGGTCCGAGTCCACGCGCGCGCCCGCGGGGTGCCCGAACGGCCCCTCGTGGCCGACCACCGGCGCCGCGGCAGCCATGTTCGTGCCGACCGTGATCGCCCAGTACGCGAGCTGGTCCCACGGCAGCAGGTAGCCGGTGAACGACAGCAGCAGCGTCAGCACGAGCAGCGTGACCCCGACCACCCAGTTGAACTCGCGCGGCGGCTTGTACGACCCGGTCAGGAACACGCGCGTCATGTGCAGGATCACGGTCACGACCATGCCGTGCGCGGCCCAGCGGTGCGCGGCCCGCATGACCCGGCCGAACGGCACCACGTACCCGATGTCCTTCATGTCCGCGTAGGCGCGCCCGGTGTCGGGCACGTAGTAGAACATCAGGAACACGCCGGTGACCGTCAGCAGCACGAACAGGAACGCGGACAGCCCGCCGAGGCAGAACGTGTAGGTCAGCCGGATCCCGGACCTCGGCACCTTCGTCGGGTGGAGGTGCAGGAAGAAGTTCGCCAGCACCACCCGCAGCCGTCCGCGCCGGTCCGAGGGCAGGCCCACCCGGAAGATCGAGCGCCAGACGTGGCCCTGCCGGAATCCCATCTCACGCCCCCGCCTGCGCGATCGCCTCCGCCGTCAGCAGGAACCCGGGCCGGTGCAGCGCCTCGGCCAGGTCCGCCTGCTCCGAGCGGTCCACGCGGATCCGGCCGTCGCGGAGGAGCGATATCGCGGCCCTGCGGAGCGGCTTCGGCGCGGGCCCGGCGATCACCTTCCCCGACCGGTCGAAGTTGCTCCCGTGGCACGGGCACTTGAACCGCTGCTCCTCGGCGAGCCAGTTCGGCCGGCACCCGAGGTGGGTACACTGCGCCACGAGCGCGTAGATCCCCTGCTCGTCGCGAACGATCCAGACCTGCTGCGCGGCGAGGTGCGTTACGCTGACCTCGCCGACCGCGTAGTCCGCGGGCCGGCCCGCGACGAACCGCGCGGGGGGCTCGTACGTCGCGCGCGGGACGAAGAACCGCACGGTCGCCCACGTTGCCGCGGCCCCCGTCGCGGCGAGCGTCCACCACCCCGCCCGGAGCGCCCGCGCCCCGAACTCGCGCCGGTCCATGCGTGCGTCCGCGTCCGATGCCATCTCGCGTCCCCTTGCGCGTCAGCGCGACAGGCTCAGGCTCACCTGGGTCTCGCCCGCGCCCACGGTCACGCTCGTGGAAGCTTCCTTCAGCTTCTCGTGCCAGGCGACCAGCTCGTACGTCCCGGGGGGGACGTTCCGGATCTCGAAGGCGCCGCCCTTGTCCGTGACCGCGAAATACGGGTTCTCCAGGATCACGATGTACGCGCTCATCTCCGGATGGACGTTGCACAGCAGCGCCGCGACGCAGGTACCCTTGCCGCCGCAGGTCTTGTTGAACACGTGGTCGCGCGACTGTCCGGGGGGGTAGGTGCCGAGGTTCACCTTGTCCGCGACCGCGTCCGGCGAGAACACGTTGTGCTGCGCCTTGGGCTCGCTGTTCAGGAAGCGCACCTTCGTCCCGCGCACGATCGGCAGCACGTGCGGCAGGAACACGAAGTCCTTCTGGTCCATGATCGCGGGGGCCGACGGCGGCGGGTGGCTGCCCGGCACGGACTTCAGGTAGACGACCACGTTGTCGGGCCGGCGCACCCCCGTCGCCTTGACCGCGCCGCGGATCGAGCCCTGCGCCGCGGCCTCCCCCGCGAGTCCGACCGCCACCGCCGCGGCCAGGACCGCCACGAGACCGTCAGAAGCCCGCATCGATGACGAGTGCCACATGGTCCCTCACCTCCCGTGCGGGGTCGCGGACGAGATCGACCTGCCCCTCGATCTGGATCCGGATGTTCGCGCGCACGAGCGCGGTCAGGCCCGCGACGAGCTGGTGCCGATCGTCCGGCGCGTGACCCGCGTGGCCGAAGAACAGCGCGGATTCGTAGCGGACCGTGGAGATCAGGAAGTGCCACGGCGTGACCCAGTCGAGCTGGCCCATCGTGACGAGCGACGACACGGGCTCGCCGTCGCCGCGAGGGTTCGAGTCGCGGCCCCATACCGCCATGCCGAGCAGCTCGAAGTCGCGCCAGGTCGCCTGGATGTCACCTCCCGCCCGGATCACGTCGGTGCTCCACGACGTCGTGGCCTCCTCGGTCACGGTCGCCGCCTTCCCGTCCGCGCGGACGACGAGGTTCCCCAGCGAATCCAGAAGCTTGTGCTCGGTGGTCGTCGTGGACGACGTGCGGTGCCGCCCCCAGTACCCGGAGGCTCCGAGGATGACCGAGTCGTCCACCCACCCCTGCGTGTCCCGCAGGCGCGGCTCGGCTTCCGCCGGCGCCTCGCCCGCGTCCGGGTCGGTGCCGTCGAACGCCATGCCGCCGATCTTCACCCGCATGCGGCCATAGACGTCCTTGGCGTTGTTGTCGTCGATCGCGGCGCCGTTCCCGTTGACCGCGCCGACCAGGTACTCCCAGCGCGGCAGGATCAGCCCGTACAGCTCCGCGCCGACCTGCGCCGAGCCGAGCGCGAACGCGCCGGAGTACGACACCGCGCCGGCGGCCGCGCCTCCGCCGTGCGCACCGTGCCCGCCGGCGGCTCCGCCGGACCCGTGCGCGTGGCCGATGCCCCCCGGCACGCCGTCGATCGCGTTCGCGGTCGCGAAGATCGGCGTGCCGAACGTGACGTTCCTGTGGTGGTCGAACGCGACCGACCCAGGCACGAACAGCCCGATCCGCAGGTTGAAGAGCTGCCTCGGCACCCACCGGTCGAGGAGGTTCGAGAACGACAGGTGCAGCTTCCCGAGCTCGCCCCACTCCCCGTTCCGGAACAGGTGGACGCCGGACCAGAGCGAGACGTCCTCGGCGAGCGTGCCGGCCGCGTACAGGTTCAGCGCGGCCGGGAACACGAACGAGTGCTTCCCGTCCGGGTTCGAGGACTCCCCGAGGCCGGTCAGGTCCGAGACGAAGCCCCCGGTCGCGCGCACGGCCACCGGGGGGATCCACGGGATGCTCGAAGGCCAGATCCCCTTCGGCCAGACGCGCTTCCACGCCTCGCTGCCCATCTCGACGGGCTCGTCCTTCACGAACTGCTCGTCCCCCCCCGGGACGTGGTAGCCCGCGATCCGGTATGCCTCCCCGAACGCGTTGAGCTTCGGGAACGCGACGTGGCAGGTGGCGCAGCTCGTGCGGTACTTCCGCGCGAACGCGGGGATCGCGGAGACCTCCCGCGGCGCGGTCACGACCGCGACGGCCCCGGCCAGGATCGCCAGGGCACGGTTGCGGAACCAGGGATTCGATCCTGACATGGCCGCCCCTCCCCCCTAGTGGCCGTGACCGCCGCCGGGAGCGGTCGCGTCGTGGGTGCCCCGGAAGCAGACCAGCGGCGAGCGCGTCGCGGCGCCGTGGTCCGCCTCGATCGACAGGTCGAAGACGTGGTGCTCCGGCAGGGCGACGCCGCTCGCCGCGAGCCCCCCGTCGGCCAGGGAGACCTTGCCGAGCGCCAAGGGCGCGCCCTTGGCGGTGCCCGCGTCGTCGACCTCGGTCAGCCAGAACGCGTAGTGGAACCCCGCGGGGAGCGCGGGCAGGTCGTGGCAGGCGAGGTCGACCGACGTGCCCCCCGCCCTCACCTCGACCCCGGCGGGCGTGAACGCGAGCGCGTCGAGCGTCCCGAACGCGAGGCCCGCCCCGGCGGTCCCGGACAGCACGACCTCGGCCGACGGCGCCGCCGGCGATGCGCCCGCCGCCTCGATGGTCACCTGCAGCGCGGCGCCCGCGGCCGCGTCCGCCACGAGGTCCGTGCCCGGAACGAACGGCCCGAGGTCGGTCCACGCGTCGCCCGCCCGGGCCCACGCGCGGTACCCCCAGCCGTCCGCGGCCGCCTCGAACAGCGCGGCCGTGTCGCGGTGCGTCCCCCCCGCCATCGTCATCGTGGAGATCGTCACCTTCCCCCCCGACGCGCTCGTGAACGCGGCCGGGAAGCGCACGGCGGGGTCGTACTCGAGGACCATCTGTTGGCCCTCCTCGTGGTGCGCGCCGCAGCCTGCGAGCAGCGCGCACCAGGTCGCCGCGACGAGCGCGGCCGCGCGTCCGTGAACACCCGATCCGTTCATCTCGTCCCTCCCGTTCCTCACAAGCTCCTCGAACCTTCCGGGCGCCCCTGCCGCAAGACCGGGGCGGCACGGTCCGCCCGGCTCCAGGCCCGCCGCGAGGGGAGAGTGCAACGGCCGTGCCCCGCCCCCGGCGTGCCGAACTCACCGGAACAAATGAACATCCTTCGGGACGTGTCGCGACGGCTGATCAATAGTCGACTCCGCTGGCGACATCCGTACAGGCCTGGCTGCCCATCGCTCCCTCTCGCGGCCTCGAATCCGGCAGTCCTGCCCGTCCGCCGGGTACGTGCGCGCGTCGCGGACGCGGAGGACGACGGGCTCCCCCTCCGACGGCCCGAGGGACTCGAACTCCGCGCGGGGCAGCTCGAGCATCCCCGGCCACCGGCTCGTCCCGACCCCGTCGATCGGTGCCAACCGCCACCCCCACCCATTGCTTACTGCAATGGTCATGTTTATTATCGCTATTTCGGAGTCATGCTGTCAAGGTGTTTTTGTTGTGCCCTGTTAGCTCGGGGCCCTAGTGGCAGATGTTTATTTGTTTACTCAATGATTAGCTTGACACGCCCGGGTTCGATCGGGCAGAATCCGTCCTGGTTGGAGGGAGGACCCGGGTGTCCGCGTTCCCCATCACGCTCGTCGGACGGGAGGTGAACGCCGTCGTCGTCGGGGCGGGGCGGGTGGCCGAGCGCCGCGTCCGGGCCCTCCTGGAGGCCGGCGGCCGCGTCACCGTCGTGGCCCCCTCGTTCTGCGACGCGCTCGAGCGGGAGGCGGACGCGGGGCGGATCGCCGCGGTCCGCGAGCCATTCCGGCCCGGGCACCTCGCCGGTGCCACGATCGTGCTCGTCGCGACGTCCGACGCGGCCGTGAACCGGGCCGCCGCGGCCGAAGCGAGGCGCGCGGGCCTGCCGGTCAACGTCGCGGACGACCCGGAGGCAAGCACGTTCCACGTGCCTGGCGTGGTGCGGGCGGACGGACTCACCGTCGCGGTGTCGTCGGGCGGGGAGCACCCGGGTGCGGTGCGGGCGGTCAGGGAGTACCTCGACGACCACCGCGCCGAACTCGCGGTCCGCGTCGAGCGCGGCCGGCGACGACCCGACCGCGAGGCGCGTCCCGGCACGGTCTACCTCGTCGGCGCGGGACCCGGCGACCCGGACCTGCTCACGGTCCGCGCCCTCGGCGTGCTCCGCACCGCCGACGTGGTGATCCACGACGGCCTGGTCCCGGAGCCGGTCCTCGCGCTCGCGCACCGGGCCGTGCGGGAGTGCCACCGGGCGCCACCGGGCACGCCCGGCCACGGCGCGGCCGGGCGCCAGCGGGCGATCGACGCGTCCATGGTCCGGCACGCGCGGGAGGGACGGTCGGTCGTCCGGCTGAAATGCGGCGATCCCCTCCTGTTCTCGCGGGGGGCGGAGGAAGCGTCGCGCCTCACCGCGGCCGGGGTACCGTTCGAGGTGGTCCCCGGCGTCACCGCCGCGAGCGCCTGCGCCGCCGCCGCGGGCATCCCGCTGACGGACCGCGACCGCGCGTCGTCGGTCACGTTCGTGACCGGTCACGGCGCGGGCGGCGCCGCCCCGGCGGTGGACTGGTCCCGGCTGCCGAGGGACGGGACCGTCGCGATCTACATGGGGGTCGGACGCCTCGGCGAGTGCGTGGCGGGCCTGCTCGCGGCCGGCTTCGACACGGCGACGCCGTGCGCGATCGTGGAGAACGCCAGCCGCCCGTCGCAGCGGGTGGTCCGGGGCCGGCTCGCCGACCTCCCGGCGCTCGCGCGCGAGGCGCGGGTCCGGTCGCCGGCCGTCGTTTTCGTGGGGCAGTGCGCCGGAGGGGACGGATCATGGATGCGACCGGGCGGGTCTTCGACGACGTGACAGAGTTGATCGGTTCGCGCGAGAACCCGACGCCGCTTGTCCGGGTGCGGCGCTGCGTCCCGGAAGGTGGCCCGGAGGTCTGGGCCAAGCTCGAGTGGATGAACCCGTTCGGGTCGGTCAAGGACCGGACGGCCCGCGCCCTGCTCGACGGCCTCGAGCGCGACGGGCGCCTCGCGGGCCGTGGCCTGATCGAGCCGACGTCCGGCAACACCGGGATCGCGCTCGCCGCCATGGCGAACCTGCGCCGCGTGCCGTGCTCGGTCACCCTCCCCTCGGGTGCGCCGCCCGAGAAGCTGACCCTGCTGCGCGTGCTCGGCGCGGAGGTCTGGAAGACGCCGGACGACCTGTGCCCGATCGACCACCCGAAGGACGGCGCGATCGCGCTCGCGCGGTCGTTCGTGAACAGCGAGTCCACCCGCGACCGCTACGTGATGCCGGACCAGTATTCGAACCCGGACAACGTGCGCGCCCACTACGAGACCACCGGGCCGGAGATCTGGGACCAGACGGCCGGGCGCGTGACGCACTTCCTCGCCGGGTACGGGACCTGCGGGACGATCACGGGGGTCGCGCGGTACCTGAAGGAGCGGAACCCGGCCGTGAGCGTGTTGGCGATCGAGCCGGAGAAGGGGCACCGGATCTCGGGGCTCAAGAACTTCCAGGAGAGCCGGAAGCCCGAGATCCTCGACGAGTCGCTGATCGACCGGACCGTACGCGTGTCCGACGCCGACGCGTACGGGACCGCGATCCGGCTCGCCCGCGAGGACGCGCTGCTGGTCGGACCGTCCACGGGCGCGGTGGTCTGGGCAGCGCTGAACGCCGGGCTTCCGAAGGGCGCCGTGGCGGTCTGCATCTCGCCGGACAGCGCGCTCAAGTACGCGTCCTGCTTCACGGATTTCGTCGGCACGGACGGCGTTGTGGAGGTCTGAGATGGGCGAGACCGACTGGAGGGAGTTGAAGAAGGGCGGCATGATGCGCCAACGCGAGGCCGGGCTGTTCTCGGTCCGCCTCCACGTGGTCGGGGGGCAGGTCTCGGCCGGGCAGCTCGCGGCCATCCACGAGGCCGCCTCCCGGTTCGGTCGCGGCGAGGTCCACCTCACCACCCGGCAGGGCGTGGAGATCCCGTTCGTCCCGCTCGAGTCGCTCTCGGCGGTGAAGGAGTTCCTGGCCGCCTCCGGCGTCGGCGTGGGCACCTGCGGCCCCACGGTCCGCACGATCACCGCGTGCCAGGGGTGCACCGTCTGCCCGAGCGGCTTGATCGACGCGCCGGCCCTGGCCCGGGACCTCGACTGCGCCTTCTACGGCAGGCCCGTTCCGCACAAGTTCAAGTTCGCCGTGACCGGCTGCGCCAACAACTGCATCAAGGTCGAGGAGAACGACCTCGGCATCAAGGGGTGGGTCGAGCCCGGATGGCGGCGCGACGACTGCACGTACTGCGGGCTTTGCGCGGCCGCGTGCCCCACCGGGGCGATCCGCGTCGAGGAGGGCGTCGCGGTGCACCTCGACGCGTCCGCGTGCATCGGGTGCGGCGACTGCACCGACGCGTGCCCGACCGGCACCATGGCCGTCGCCGTGCGCGGGTACCGGCTCTTCGCGGGCGGCAAGTTCGGCCGGATCCCGCGGCTCGGGGTGCCGATCCTGCCGGTCCTGCGCGACCCGGCCGAGGTGGTTCGCGTCGCGGCCGCGGTGCTCGATTTCTTCCGGGCGCGGGGTCGCCCGGGCGAGCGGTTCGCGGACACCGTCGCGCGCACCGGGGTCGAGGCCCTGGTCGCGCACGTGGGGGAGGCGCCATGACGCAGGAGCTGGACATCACCGGGGACGCCTGCCCGCTGACGCACGTGAAGGTCGGCAGGGCCATGGACCTGCTCGCGGCCGGGGGGACGCTGCGGGTCACGCTCCGGGCGGACGCGTTGAAGGCGGTCATGTCGTCGCTGAAGGCGGCCGGCCACCGCGTGACCGCGGCCGAGCGCCGGGATGACGGCCTCGTGGTCATCGAGGTGCTGCGGGCGTAGGCGGCGTCCCCGTGGAAAGGGGGAACGCCGGGATGCGGAGACGACTTCTCAGCACCCCCCGCCCTTCTTCTTCCCGCCGGGCGCGGGCGCGCCGCTGCGCGCGGGGACGGCCGCGGGGGGGGCCTGGGTCTTCGCGCCGGTGAAATGGCCGTGCAGCGCGGAGCGGGTGCGGAACGCCGCGACCGCGGCGGCGTCCGGGGCCGCGGGCAGCTCCGGCTTTGCCAGCACCGCGGACCGGAAGGCGTCGAAGCCGCCCCGCAGCACGGCCACCGGACCCGTGAAGCGCGAGCCGACGTCGGGGGGGGGCGGCAGGTCCGCGGCGGCATACAGCACGAGCGTGCGCGCGGGGGGGAGCGCCGCGAGGAAGCCGGCGGGGTCGTCGGCCGGCAGGCACGCCGCGCCCGGGATGCGGGCGGCCTCGCACTCGGCGGCCGGACGGACGTCCACCAGGGACAGCGACCATGGCCGCTCGACGAGGTCGGCGGCCAGCGCGAGCGGCTCGATCGAGGCCACGTGCCGCGGCGCGGCGCCGGGCGGTGCGTCGCCCGGGGCGCCGCCCGGGCCATCGCCGGGCACCAGCAGCAGCGCGAGCCCGATCGCGGACGCGCCGCCCAGGCCCGCGAGCACGCGGTTGCGCACGCGCGGCTGGGAGGCGGGCACGGGCTCGCCGCGGCGGCTGCCGAGCGCGCGCTCGACCCACTCGCCGAAACCGAAGGCGCCGACCGCCATCGCGAAAACGCCGAACGCGAGCAGGGCCTGGGGCACGCCGAGGAGGTCGGGGAGGCGGACCACGCCCATCGCGCCGGCGTCGTGGAGGGGCTGGAAGACGGGCCACGCCACGCCGAAGACCAGCGAGCCCGCCACGACGCCGACCACGGTCACGAGGCCGTCGACGTTCCCCGACGCGGCCGACACGACCGACGTGCCCGGGCAGTAGCCGGACACGATGAAGCCGACGCCGAGGAGGAGGCCGCCCGCGACCTGGGCCCACAGGATCGTCTCCGGGATGACCAGGCGCGAGATGTCGAGCAGGCCCGCGCCGTCGAGCACGGTCATGCCGACCAGCGCGGTCACGATGCCGGTGAACATCACCTTGAGCACGCGCGTGTCGCTGCCGTAGAACTGGGCCGCGAGCACCGGCGCCCGCCCGAAGCCCGACCGCTCCAGCACGAAGCCGAACGCCACGCCGATCAGCGTGCCGAGCACCAGGAATGCCTCGTAGCCGAACGCGTCCGCAGCGTACAGCGGGAACAGGGTCATCGCCGTCTCGCTCATCGCCACTGCCTCCGGAGGAACGGGGCGGCCAGGTAGCCGCCCGCGAACACCATCATCATGAAGGCCCACGACCCCGCGGACAGCAGCGCCCCGCCGGTCAGGGCCTGGCCGGACGTGCAGCCGCGCGCGAGCCGCGCCGCAACCCCCATCAGGAGACCGCCCGCGAACGCGAACGCGAGCCGCTTCCACGGCGCGAGGGGCCGCGGACCGCCCTGGATCCCGCGCCGCATCCGCCCGGCCGAGTACGCGCCGAGCGCCCCGCCCAGGAAGACCCCGAGCACCTCGAAGACGAGCCAGTCGTCGAGCACGTTCTTCCCGGGCCCGGCGTACTCGCCGAACACCTCGTGCGCGGCCACGGTCTCCGGCGCGACCAGGTACGCGGCGCCGACCCCGAGCCGGTTCGCGGCGCCGGACGCGCCGAGCCCGTTCCCGACCACCAGGAACGACCCGAGCAGCACCAGCCCCAGCACGAACCCGCCCACGTAGGGGTTCCAGAACGGCTTCTCCTGCGTCATCACGCACCTCCTCAGCCCGGGAACTCGTCGAAGCTCGACGCCTGGCCCGACAGCACCAGCACGAACCGGAGCGACAGCCCCCCGACCAGCACGAGCACCGGCGCGACCGCGACGAACGCGAGCTTCCGCCGTATCTCGAGCGCCTCGAACGCCAGCGGGACCGAGATGCCCGCGACCACGACGAGCGACCAGAACGCGCTCGCCCAGTTCCTCGTGGTCAGGTGCTCGAACGCGAGGTGCGCGGTCCGGTCGCCCGACGCGAACCCGATCAGGAGCACGCCGAGCAGCGCGGCCTCGGCGACGAGCGCGACCGCGTCGATGCGGACCAGCGCGTGCCGATCGCGGGCGTCGAGCGGCAGCAGGAGCAGCAGGGCCGCGCCCGTGGACAGGCCGGACGCCAGGAAGAGCGGCCCCAGCACGGCGCTGTTCCAGCCGGGACGGGCCGCCATCGCGCCGAGCAGGATGCCCGTGTAGATCCCGAGCGCCCCGCCCGCGGCCACGGCGGTCCAGAGCACCGCGCGGCGGGGGAGCCACGCCGGGTCCCACCACGCGAGGAACGCGACCGGGTAGACGAGGACCAGGATCCACGCGCCCCAGCTCATCGGCGACGCCGGCTTGAACGCGAGGTAGAACCGCCACACGTAGAGCTTGTGCTCGAGGTCGAGGAAGAGCGCGCCCATGCCGAGCGACAACAGCGCCGCGGCGAGCAGGGGCCCGAGCCGCACCCAGACGGAGTCCGGCCGCCGGCCGCGAGCAAGCTCCAGCGCGGCGGGCAGGATCATCAGCCCCGCTGCGAGCCCGCCGAGGAACAGGTAGACCGGGATCTCCCATCCCCACACGGAGAGGGTCGGGTCCACGAGCGGATTCGCACGCCCGTGAACGGTTTCCACGATCGTCGGGTCCATCGCCGCCTCCGCTCAGACGAGGAAATAGACGTTCGGCCTCGCCCCGGTCTCCGGGTGGTTCACCTTCCATTTCCGCTCCCGCAGCAGCCGCGAGACCTCGGCCCCGGGGTCCGACAGGTCCCCGAAGTGCAGGCACGCGGTCGGGCAGACCTCCACGCACGCCGGGAGCTTCCCGTACTGCGCGCGGTGCAGGCAGAAGGTGCACTTGTCCACGAACCCGTCGGGGTGCACGTAGCGCGCGTCGTACGGGCACGCGGCCATGCACGCCTTGCAGCCCGTGCACTTGTGGCGCGTCACCTGCACGGTCCCTCCCTCCGCGACGTGGCTCGCGCCGGTCGGGCAGGCGTCGACGCACGGCGCCCCGGCGCAGTGGTTGCAGCGCTCGCTCCGGTTCTCGGCGGCCAGCCGCGGGAACCGGCCGCGCACCTCCTCGACGAGCCAGTCGCGCGTGCGGCCGTCCGGCACCGCGTTCTCGGCCTTGCACGCGAGCACGCACGCCTTGCACGCGACGCACCCCCGCGTGTCCACGACCATGGCGTATCTCTTCTTCGCGTCAGGCATTTCAGGCCCTCTCGATGCGGACGAAGTTCACGTTCATGCCCGTACCGCCCATGATCGGATCGACCTTGATCCGCGTGACGAGCCGCGCGTCGTCCGCGCCGCGGTTCCGCGCGAACTTCAGGCCCTTCGCGTCGTGGCCGAACCCGTGCACCATGTAGACGCAGTCCGGCCGGATGCGCTCCGTGGCCTTGACGCGGATCGGCTGCGACCGCGCGCCGTCCTGGTTCACGAGCACGACCTTGTCCCCCCCTGCGACCCCCTGCTCCTTCGCCGCGTCCGCGTTCACCCAGACCTCGTTCTCGGACGCGACCTCGCCGAGGAACCGGTTGTTCGTGGTCCGGCCGAACGTGTGGACCGGGGAGCGGCCGAACAGCAGGCGGAAGTGGCCCGCAGGCGGCTCCTCGGGGGGCGTGTAGCCCGGCATCGGGTCGAACCCCGCGTCCGCGAGCCGCTGCGAGAACAGCTCGATCCGCCCGGACGGCGTCGCGAACGTCGGCTCGAGCCCGTCCTCGATCGTCGTCGGCTGCGCCTTGCCCACGACCACGCCGTCGGACTTCATGGTCTCGCACGAGATCCCGGCCGAATGGACGCGGTGCATCGCGTACTCGAGGCTGTCCTTCCACGGGAAGTAGTCGGCGAGCCCGATGCGGTGCGCGATCTCGCGCGCGATCCACCATCCGGGCTTCGAGTCGTGCATCGGCTCGACCACGGGCTGCCGGACCGCGGCGAACGGGACCTTGTACGGGGGGTTGTCCACCTCGTCGCACCGCTCGAGGTAGGTCGACTCGGGCAGGACCACGTCCGCCCAGCCCGCAATCTCGGCCGGGAGCACGTCCACGACCGCGATGAAGTCGAGCGCCTGGATGGCCTCCTTCACCTTCTCCGGCTGCGGCATGGCCATCAGCAGGTTCGTCCCGTAGACCAGCCACCCCTTGATGTCGTAGGCGGCCGTGCCCGGGATGCTCGCCATGCAGAGCCCGCTCGCGAGCGTCTCGTCGGCGAGCGGGTACGCGCGGTCCTTCGGCGAGTCCGGGGGGACGCGAGGCTCGTGCCCGTACTTCGCGTACGGGTACGTCGGGAGCTGCATCTGCGACGGCACGTAGATCCCGCCGCGACGCGCGTAGGACCCGAGCAGCGCGTTCAGGATCGCGATGGCGCGCGTGCGCTGGGTGTCGTCCCCGTACCAGACCACGCGGCGGCCCGGGTGGACCAGCGACGCCGGCCGCCCCCCCGCGATGAAGCGCGCCGTCTCGACGATGGTCCCGGCCGGGATCCCCGTCTCGGTCCAGGCCCACTCCGGGGTCTTGTCCGTGAGGTGTTTCGCCAGCTTGTCGAGCCCGATCGCGTACTTGTCGAGGTACGCGCGGTCGTGCAGGCCGTCGCGCACGATCACGTGCATCCACGCGAGCAGCAGCGCGATGTCGGTCCCCGGCTTGATCGGCAGCCAGTACCGCGCCTTGCCCGCCGCGGTCGAGAAGCGCGGGTCCACGACCACGAGCTGCGCGCCACGGTCGAGCGCCGCGGCCAGCTCCTGGACCTGCGTGTTGTGCATGTTCTCGCCGAGGTGCGACCCGATGAGCGTCAGCACCCGCGAGTTCTCGATGTCGAGCTGCTCCGGCGACCCGACCCCGGCGCCGAACGTGAGCTGCCAGCCGACCTCGCGCGGGCCGCGGCACTGCGCGTAGCTGGGCGCGGCGATCGCGTCGGACCCGTATGCCTTCAGCAGGTGCTTGAACCAGGACCCGCCGTACCCGTGGCTGTAGAGCGCGACCGCTTCCGGCCCGTACTTCTCCTTGATCTTCATGAGCTTCTCGGCCGTGTAGTCGAGCGCCGCGGCCCAACCGACCTCCTCGAACACGGCCTCGCCGCGCTTCTCGCGCCGGATCATCGGCCGCTTCAGCCGGTCCGGGTCGTACAGCAGGCCGGCGCCGCCGGTCCCGCGCGGGCAGAGCCGGCCACGGGACAGCGGGTGCTTCGGGTTGCCGGTCAGCTTGGTGACGCGCCCGTCGCGCACGTGCGCGAGCACGCCGCACTTCCAGAAACACAGCTCGCAGAACGTCGGCACGACCCTGTCGCCGTCCGTGCCCGGGTCCGCGACCGCGTCGCCGTCGAGCCCCCACCACCGGGTGGCGAGGCCCGACCCGACCGCGGCCGCCCCGGCCGCCGCGCCGCCGATCCTGATGAACCGCCTGCGGGTCAGCTCCATTCGAAAAGCCCTCCGGGCCGTCGTCAGCCGTTCGGAGGATGGCACCGCGTCATGCAGGACAGCATGTCCGCGACCTCCGGGACCGCGATCGAGTACCTCCGGAACCCCCCGGTCCGGCGGACCGCCACCAGCCCGTGCAGCCGGAGGATCCCGAGCTGCTGCGACGCCAGTGCCTGCGGCAGGTCGAGGGCCCGGCAGATGTCCCCGACCGACCGCTCGCCGTCGAGGCAGAGCAGGCCGACGATCCGCAGCCGGGCCGGATGCCCGAGCGCCTTCAGGATCCCGGAGGCGCGCTCGACGCGCGCGTCGTCGCTCAGGACCGCCCTCACGTGCACCGCTTCCATTCGCCGCCTCCGCGGATCGTGCCCCTCCCGGGGCTCCCAGGGGCCGCCTTCGCCCCCCCCCCGGCGTCCGCACGAACCAGCGCCGACGGCCGGGAGGAAGGTGTCCGGGCCAAGGCGACATGCTAATATCCGAATATCGACTGGTTCGCAAGTCGGATTCGCGGAAACCTGACGAACGTCAACTTCGCCTGATCAACGCGACGCGGGGCGCACGGTCCGGACGTGCCAGTGGAGGGCGAGCGGCGGTCCCGCGCTCAGCGCGGCTGCGAACGCTTCCGCGTGAGCCCCGGCCTCGGGCCCGCCGCCGGTCGTCAGCCGCAGTTCGGGGCCCTCGATCCGTTCCATGATCACGGGCGCGGACTGCACCTCCCCGTCCAGCACGATCGCGAGCTTCCTCCCGACGTTGGCGCCGGTCAGGTCGGCGAAGCGCGCCGAGGCCCCGGGCGAGAGGCGGATCGCCACGTGCGGAACGGCGGACTCGTCGCGGCCGACGCGGGCCTCCTCCACGTCCCCGCCGGACAGCCGCGCCTCGGGCTCGGGCAGGCCCGTGGCCTCGTCGACCAGGTGGAACCCCAGCCGGCCGGGCCTCGCGGCGAGCCGGACCCGGCCCAGGTCGCGCGGGTCCTCGACCACGATCGCGATGCGACCGAGGCGTGCGTCGAGAACCCACGCGTCCGCGCCCATCTCCTCGAGCCTGCGCGCGATCCGCGGTCCGTCCGTGACGCCGTCGCCGCCGTCGGCGGTCAGTTCGACCTCGATCGCGCGCGGGCCGGGTTCGCGGGCGACCGGCCCGGACGTCGCGCACGCAACGGCGCACGCGGCGGCGAGCAGCAGCGGGAGGTGCGGAGCGGACCGCATCGGTGATGCCTCGCTTGCAGCCGCGGCGATTGTCGCACGCCGGCGACGGGCGGGCAGGAGAACCGGCGGCGACGGGAAGTCCGATTTGACAAGGGGACGGCCGTGGCTACAATACCTCCCCTGTCTTTGGGGTGCGGAGGCTCCCGATGTACGCAGTCATCCGGACCGGCGGCAAGCAGTACCGGGTCAGCGAAGGCGACACGATCGAGGTCGAGAAGCTCACGGCCGAGGTCGGCGCGGAGGTCCGGTTCGACGAGGTGCTCGTGGTCGGCACCGACACCGACACGAAGCTCGGCACGCCCACGGTCAAGGGCGCGGCGGTAAAGGGCAAGGTGGTCGGCGCGGGCCGGACCCCGAAGATCCTGGTCTACAAGACCCGGCGGCGGAAGAATTCCCGGCGGCTGGCCGGCCACCGGCAGCAGTTCACGCGGCTCCTGATCCAGGGCATCGTGACGGAGTAGGGCGATGGGGCGCAAGAAGGGACAGGGCGCGGGTCGCAACGGTCGCGACAGCCACGGGCAGCGGCGCGGAGTGAAGGTCTACGGCGGCCAGCAGGTGATCGCGGGCAACATCCTCGTCCGCCAGCTCGGCACCGTGATCCACCCGGGCCACAACGTCGGCATGGGCCGCGACTACACGCTGTTCGCGACGATTGACGGCACGGTCGAGTACCACGACCGGCGCGGCCACAAGTTCGTGGACGTGGTCACGACCGCCTCCTGACGCACCGGGGACTCCCCGGACCGGTCTTCCGAGCATGAAGTTCGTCGACGAGGCCATCATCACGGTCCGGTCCGGCCGGGGCGGCGACGGCCTCGTCTCGTTCCGGCGCGAGAAGTACGTGCCGCACGGAGGCCCGGACGGAGGCGACGGCGGCCGCGGCGGCGACGTGATCCTCGTCGCGGACCCGGGCCTGAAGACCCTGCTCGACTTCCACTACAGGCGCCACCACAAGGCCGGCAGCGGCGACCCCGGCGGCCGGAACAACCGCACCGGCAAGGGCGGCGACGACGTCACCCTGAAGGTCCCGGTCGGCACGGTCAGCACGGACACCGGAACCGGCGAGGTGCTCGCGGACTTCGTGGAGGCGGGCCAGGCCGTCGTGATGTGCAAGGGGGGCGGCCACGGCAGGGGGAACGCCAGGTTCGCGCTCCCCTGGCGGCAGGTGCCCGACTTCGCGACCCCGGGCAGGGACGGCCGGGAGCGGGTGATCCGGCTCGAGCTGAAGCTGCTCGCGGACATCGGCCTGGTCGGCCTGCCGAACGCGGGGAAATCGACGCTCATCAACCGGATCTCCGCGGCCAAGGCGAAGGTGGCGGACTACCCGTTCACCACGATCGTCCCGAACCTGGGCGTGGTCCAGGCCGGCGGACCGGACCGGACCTTCGTCGTCGCGGACCTGCCCGGGCTGATCGAGGGGGCCGCGCAAGGCGCCGGGCTCGGGCTCCAGTTCCTGCGCCACGTCGAGCGCACCCGCGCGCTGGTCCACCTGGTCGATGCCTCGTCCCCCGACCCCGCGGAGGCGCTCGCCGTCGTGGAGCGGGAGCTTGCCGGCTACGGGACCGGGCTCGCGTCGAAGCCGGTCGTCGTGGTCGCGAGCAAGGCCGACCTGCCCGGCAGCGAGGCTGGGATCGACGCGCTCCGCGCAGCCGCGACCGAACGCAGGGCACCCTTCCTGGCGATCTCGGCCCTGACCGGGCTCGGGGTGCGCGAACTGGTCGGCCGGATGGCGACCCTGGCCGCCGCGCCCGCTCCCAGCGAAATGACAGGTCCCGGAACTGAGCCCCAGCGGCGGGGTGGCAGCGGGCGGTGACTCTTTTTCCGGACGGGGGGTAGTTTTCGCGCTGTTCGTAGCAGGAG